>CAJBXX010000256.1 GCA_903959715.1 uncultured Alphaproteobacteria bacterium
ATGGCGAAAAAGTTGATTCTTCAACTAAAAATTTAATTGAAGAAGAGTTAAAAAAACTCAAAGAAATTTTAGCCAAATCTGACGCTAGCGTTGATGAGATTAAAAAATCAACTGAAAGTTTAATGCAAAATAGCATGAAACTTGGCGAGGCGATTTATAAAAATTCTCAAACTTCTCAAGAAAATCCACAGCCTGAAGCAAAATCCACTGATTCATCAAGTGAAAATGATGGAAAGGTTGTTGATGGCGAATATGAAGTTAAAGATGATAAGAATAATTAAGAATTATATTTCTTAAACAAAAAGCTTAACATTTAAATAAAATATTATATTATAAACCACCTCTCAAAAGTTGAGAGGTGGTTTTTTTCTTGTTTTGAATCATAAAAATTACAAAATTTCTAAAATTAAAGATAATTTTTAAAAAAACATTGAAATAAAAATGTATAAAGCAAAACTATTGTTGTTGCGTCAGTGCTGTATTTAAATATGGCGTTGGCGAGATTACTGCATCAATCATTTAAACCCATTTAGGTAAAATAAAATCGAGTTTTTCAGTAAAATACAATGTCAAATTTTTTAAAAAAAATCCGCGAAGATAAAAACATTGGTCAAAGCGAATTGGCTTCGAGAATAGGCGTAAGTAAGCAATTGCTTTCGGGATTCGAAAATGGTAGAAGTGGAATTTCCAACGAAGTTTTAAAAAAATTGGCCGAAGCTTTAGATGTATCTTCCGACGCCATTTTAATTGGAAAATCAACAAAACCATTTGATGATTTGGGTCGAAAACAACTTTCCGAAGCCATGAGAATGACATTCAAATTTTACGGAGATGAGTTCGATAAAGATACAATCATAAAAATTTCCACAGAATTATATAGTATAATTGTTGACTTTGACGAGCTAAAAAATGATGCTGATCGTGAAGAATTCAAAAAAACTTTAGAAGAAAAAATCGCCATAGGTCTTGCTTCAAAATGTTTTTTAAAACTAAAATAACAATTAAATTAATCCCATGAAAGAATCGCAAAAAAATCTTGCCAAAGAAGAACTTGAAAAACTTTATGATAGTAAATTTAAGTGGATTCAAGCCGGTAACGCACTTAGAAATCGCTTTGGCGACTCCTTAGAAAATAGCCCGAAATTAAAATGGATTTTTCGCTTGTCGATCATTGGCAATATTGGGATTTGGCTTACTTTTTTATCTTTAAATTTTTAAAATTATTTTATGAAAAATAATAAAATTAATTCCGCAAAAAAATTAATTTTATATGTTGAAGATGAAGAGTTTCAAGCAAAACTTTTTTCGAGAATTATTAAAAGTGAAATCGGTGTTTTTGATTATGAAATTGTTATCTTCAATAAGGGTGGCGATTTTATAAATCTATTAAATTTAAGAAACGAAGATTATAAAATTGAAGATTTTGGCGTTATTTTACTTGATATGGAAATGCATGATTTTTCTGGGTTTGACATGCTTAAAGAGGCTCAAGCGAAGTTTGTCGAAACTCCAATCGCAATTCTTAGTGCAATTGAAGATGAATCTTTTAAAGAAGGGGCGTTTGCATTTGGAGCAAAAGATTATTTTGTTAAAGGAAAAAACTTGCAAGAGCTTGAACGCCTAAGGCTTTTTATTGTTGAAAATATGAATTCAAATCAATAATTAATTACAAATAAAACAATTTTATTCTTCCAAAAAATCCAATTTTTTATAAATTATTTTCTAAATTTTTGTAATCTAAAATTGACTTTGTTAAATTCCTCAAATAATCTGTCAAAAGGAAATTTATTTATACCAATTAAGCAAATTTGCGTTAATAAATTTTAATTAATTTAAAATTGTATTATTCACCGATCTAAATAATAAATTTAATATGATGGAATTTTTTAATAATGAAATTTTGCCAATTATTGCAATAATTTTACCGATAATTGGAAAAATTTTCTTGGTAATATTGCCATTGCTTGGAGCTGTTGCCTATTTAACGCTAATGGAACGCAAAGTCATTGCTTCGATGCAATTACGCAAGGGTCCATCGGTTGTTGGTCCGTTTGGTTTGTTTCAGCCCTTGGCGGATGCTTTAAAATTGATGTTGAAAGAGGTTATTTTACCAAATAAATCTAATAAAATTTTATTTTTAATTGCACCAATCATCACCTTCGTTCTTGCCTTGATTGGCTGGGCGGTGATACCATTTTCCGAAACTTTTGTTATTGCCAATTTAAATGTTGGCGTAACTTATCTTCTCGCCAGTTCATCGCTTGGAGTCTATGGAATCATTATTTCGGGCTGGGCATCAAATTCAAAATATGCTTTTCTTGGCGCCATTCGTTCTTCCGCTCAAATGATTTCATACGAAGTCTCAATCGGCTTAATTATTATCTCTGTCGTGCTTTGTGCCGGCTCTTTAAATCTTTCGGAAATTGTTTTGTCGCAAAAAAAAATGTGGTATATTTTGCCAATGTTTCCAATGTTCTTATTGTTTTTTATTTCCGCTTTAGCCGAAACTAATCGCCATCCATTTGATTTGCCCGAAGCAGAATCAGAGCTGGTCGCAGGCTATAATGTTGAATATAGTTCAATGCCATTTTCGATGTTTTTTTTGGGCGAATATGCTAACATGATTTTAATTTCAGCCTTCGCTTCAATTTTATTTCTAGGTGGTTGGCTTTCGCCTTTTGATTGCGATTTTTGTAATGCGATTCCGGGTTTTGTTTGGCTTTGCATAAAAATTTTTATATTGCTATTTTGTTTTATTTGGGTTCGCGCAACTTTGCCTCGTTATCGATACGATCAATTGATGCGCTTGGGTTGGAAAGTATTTCTTCCGCTTTCATTAATCTGGGTTGTCGGCACTGCGAGTTTTATAGTTTTTATTAAATAAATATTTAAAAAATGCAAATTTTTAAACAAGCATATTCATTTTTACTAAAAGAAATTATTTTCGGACATTTGTTAACTTTGAAATACATGTTCAAGAAAAAATATACCTTAAATTATCCTTATGAAAAGGGTCCGATTAGTCCAAGATTTCGTGGAGAACACGCTTTGCGTCGATATCCGAGCGGGGAAGAGCGTTGCATTGCTTGTAAATTATGTGAAGCGGTGTGTCCAGCTCAAGCCATTACAATTGAAGCCGAAAATTTAAATAATGACGGTATTCGTCGCACCACAAAATACGATATTGATATGATGAAATGCATTTATTGCGGATTGTGTCAAGAGGCTTGTCCAGTTGATGCGATAGTTGAGAGTCCGAATTTTGAATTTTCTACCGAGACTCGTCAAGAGCTTTATTATAACAAAGAGAAGCTTTTGGCTAACGGTGATCGCTACGAATATGCGTTGCAAAAAAATATCAAAGCTGACGCTGAATATCGTTAATTTACTTACTTAAAAACAAAATTTAACTTTAGATTTTTTTCTAAAATTAAATATTTACATAAATTTATTTTGACTAAAAATTTTATAAAATTAATATTTATTTGAATTAAATTTTCAAAGCAAAAATAACTTTTTTAAAAATTCCAATGAATTTTACGCTCTATCTATTTTATTTATTCTCATTTGTTTTAGTGAGTTCCTCGCTTGTTGTTGTAAGCACTAGAAATATGGTGATCGCAGTAATTTTCTTAATTTTAGCGTTTTTTAACGCCTCGGGATTATTTATTTTGCTTGGTGCCGAATATTTGGCAACCCTTCTTATTGTTGTTTATGTCGGTGCTATTGCGGTATTGTTTTTGTTTGTTGTTATGATGCTTGATGTTGATGTCAAGCCACTAGAAAATATTAATCGTAAAAAACCTTTAATAACCATGTTAGTTGTTATTTTGTTTTGTGAAATTTTCTTAATTACTAAATTTTCTAGCACTAATTATTCCGAAATTGTGGCAAAATTCCCAATCCCGCAAGATGTTCATAATGTTAAAGCCATAGGCAAAATTCTTTACACTGATTTTATTTTGCCATTTCAAATTGCAGGAGCGATTTTGTTTGTGGCGATGATTGGAGCCATAGTTTTAACTATGAAAAACGAAGCGCGTTTTATTCGTAAACAAACAATTTATTCGCAAATTTCACGCCATAAAAAAGATACTTTAATAATAGCCAAGGTCAAAGCTGGCGAGGGAATAGACTTATAATTAATTTTTAAATTATGTATCAAATTCAACAACATCATTTTATAATTTTGGCAACAATTTTATTTTGCATCGGAGTCGGTGGAATATTTTTAAATCGTAAAAATATTATTTCAATTTTAATGTCGATTGAAATAATGCTTTTGGCGGTAAATATAAATTTTGTCGCTTTTTCGGTGTATCTAAATGATTTGCTCGGACAAATTTTTGCAATCTTCATTCTTACGGTTGCAGGTGCTGAGGCCGCCATCGGTTTAGCAATTTTAGTAGTTTATTTTAATAATCGTAAAAATATTGAACTAGAAAATATTTCTTCCCTTAAAGGTTAATGAAAGTAAAATTTACCACATTTGTAATCTTATTTACAATTTTTTGTAATGAAGTTTTTGCTCAAGATTATTGCTCTTCTCCGCAAAAATATTATGAAGTAATTTTAAATGAAGTTGCTAAAAAAAACCCCACTGTAATCGATAATTTACCAGAATGTTTAAAACAAGATCGTAATCTAGTTTTTAGAGTATTGTTGCTTGACAAAACTCAATTTCAAAATGTTTCAGAAAATCTTCATCAAGATAAAATTTTTATCAAAAGAATCATCAAGGCCGACCCCGATATTTTAAAATATGTGGCGCCCGAAGTTCGTGCCGATTCTTATTTTATGGAAGAGGCGATTTACATCAATCGCGACGCTTTGAAATATTCATCTTGGGCTTTGCTTGATAATAAATTATTTATGAAAAAAATGATTGATTTAGATTCTGATAATTATCGTTATGCTTCAGATCGAATTAAATCTTTTGAAGAATTTGCACGCCCCGCTTTAGAAGATAATGGGCTTCTCTTGGAATTCGCTCCACCCAATGTCAAATCCAACAATGAATTTGTAAAAATCGCAATAAATTCTGATCAAGATGCTATAAAATTTGCTAATCCAAAAATTGCTTCAAGGCAGGAAATAATTGATTTGGCGACGGATAAAGATCCCTTAATATCATCTGCGGATTTGGAAGAATATTTGCATAAAAATTATGTTGAAAAACATGAGAAAAAAAATCTTGGAGAGATTGTTGTAAATAAAGCTAAGTTTTTTAAAAATGCTCAAATTATTGATCGCAATTTTATCACCAAATGGAAAAAATCTTATAATGTTGAGAATGCGCAAACCTTAGATATTGATGAGCAGTGGCGCTTAAATTCAATTAATCAAAGGAATTATCAATCATCGTGGATTGATGATTTTAAAAATTATCCAAGTTTGATTCAACGCATTGAAAAATTTTTTGCTAAAAGGCATATTGTTCCCGAAACAATTTCTGATTTACGCACAATTTATTTGTGGAAAATTAAAGATAAACCCCTTACTTTGGCGTTTAATCTTTATGGCATTTCCAGCACAAATGATGAAATATTATTAAAAAATTTTGCCAATGTTACCTCTCTCACCGCAATTGCACAGCTTCAAGATAAAAAATGGCGATTATCAATTATTGATGTTATTTTTAATCGCGAAATCATGATTGATCCGCTTTTTGAGGGCGGTCATAAAAAATATGTTCTTTGGGATTTTTATCAAGCTAATGAAAAAGATAAAAATTATAAATTAATTTTCAAAATCGAAGACGAAATTTGCGATTATTTTCAAATATATAAATCTCAACCAAATGGCAAATATAAAATGAAATATCAGTCTAAAAAAATTCAATGCGTTAATCAAGATTTTACCAATTAAATCAAGGCTTTATCGGTTGCAAATTTATCAATGCCAAGCAGGTATAAATCATTAATTATTTTTATGTCGTTAACGGTCCAAACTAATAATTTTGCAGGCGAAATTTTCTTTAAAAAATCATTGTCGATTAAAGCGTGATTTATTGAAATAAAATCTATCAATTCGAGGTCAATCATATTTATAACTTCTTGACGCCAATTTTTATTGTCGCAAACGCCAACAAAATTAATTTTTTGAGAAAAAAATTTACGAAATTTTGAAGAAATAATGCTGGTTAATTTGTAGTCGGTTAGGTAGGGTGCGAAAAAAATTTTAGCTAAATCGACTTTTTTTAAAATCAAGTCGACATTCAATTTTTTCAAAGCTTCGTCGATATTATTTTGATCTAAATTTTTAAAATCAAACCAATATTCTAAATCATTGCCAAAACATAAATAATCTTGAAGTCTTGGCAATAAAAATTTTTCTTTTTCATTGGGCTTATCATGTTTTATGAAAAATTCACCATCAAGCCACCAAATATCAAATTCAACGGCTTTAAAGCCTTTCGCTACGGCATTTTTTAAGCTGGCAATCGAGTTTTGTTTCATGTTATTTTCAACTAAACCGCGATGGGCAAATAATTTAATCATTTTTTACGAAAAATAAATTTACAAAAATAAAAATCACTTAAAAAACTCTAAAACTTGTAAGAAAAATTACCAATCAAATTTTTTTTAAAATCAAAATGGCATAACTTTTTATAAAAATAAAAAAATGATTGTATCATAAAATAAAAAAAGTAATTATGGGTAATCATAAATATGAAACACCGCAAGAAACATCAATTTTAAAGTTGAAATGACATTAATTGATAATGGTTTTGATTCATATTTAAATTAATTGAATCATCATTAAACAATTAAAGGAATCGCAATATTAAGCGATCAATAAACTAATCACCGCATTTGGTAAAATATTTAAACAAAAGAGTTAAACAGTTATTTTAAGTTATTTAATATAAAAATTATGATTAGAAATATTTTAAATTATTCCTTTTCACCTTAGAAAATAGCTGATTTTGCTCGTAATTTATTCGAGGAAAAATGACAAAAATTACAATTACAATCGACGGCGCTCATCGCGAGGAAACTCGCATCGCCGTTCTTGATGGCAGTGGCAAGCTTCTAGATTTCGATCGCTCCGCTCTCGCTATCAAACAAATAAAAGGCAATATTTATTTAGCTAAAGTTACCCGAGTTGAGCCTTCGCTTCAAGCGTGCTTCGTTGATTACGGCTCTGATCGTCACGGCTTTTTGCCTTTCGCCGATATTCACCCCGATTTTTATCAAATTTCGGAAGTTGAGCGTCAAAAACTTCGTGAGTTAAATATCATTCAACCGCAAAAAAATGAAGATGATGATCTAGTAAATTTGCCAAATTCTGCTAATGCTAAAAATCAAGAAGACGAAGGTAGTGAAGATGAGTCGATAACTACGGGAGCTTATTCGGTTGAGGATGAGCTGTCGGGTTATGGTGGCAATATTTATAACATTCACAAAAGATATAATATTCAAGAAGTAATTAAGCCGGGGCAATTAATTATTGTTCAAGTTGGCAAAGAGGAGAGGGGAAATAAAGGTGCCTCAATGACCACTTATATCTCAATCGCTGGCAAATATTGCGTTTTGATGGCGAACACTCCAAACAAAGGTGGAGTTTCTAAAAAAGTTGATAATTTTCGTGATCGAAAAATTTTGCGTTCAATTTTAAGTGAAATAAATATTGGCAATGATCGCTCGGTAATCATTAGAACCGCAGGCGTTGGCAAAAAACCCGAAGACATAAAGCGCGATTGCGAATATTTGAATCGCTTGTGGGATACAATCAAGGAAACTTGTACCAATTCTAAAGCTCCATCTTTCATTCATGCCGAAGATGATATCATTCGTCGTTGCATTCGCGATATTTACAACGAGAATGTCAGCGAAGTAATTGTTGAAGGCAAGGAATCATTTGATATTGTGACAAATTTTGTCAAATTAACAATGCCCAACGCCCCACAAAATATTAAACTTCACGAAGATAGAGTTCCGATTTTTAATAAATATCGCGTCGAACAACAAATTTCAGCACTTTATGAAAAACAAATCGCACTTCCTTCGGGCGGATCAATTGTTATTGATCATACCGAAGCTTTAGTCGCAATCGATGTCAATTCGGGTCGTTCTACTAAAGAATCCGGAGTTGAAGAAACCGCTTTTACCACTAATTTTGAAGCCGTCAAAGAAATCGCTCGTCAACTGCGTTTACGCGATTTGGCTGGTCTGATTGTGATTGATTTTATCGATATGTATGATCAAAAACATCGTCGTAATGTTGAAAGAACTTTACGCGATGAATTACAAAATGATCGTGCTCGTATTCAACTTGGCAGAATTAGTGTTTTTGGACTTCTAGAAATGTCGCGTCAACGCTTGGGAGCGAGTTTTTTTGAAACCATCACCGAGCCTTGTAAAAACTGTGGTGGAACCGGCTATGTTCGTTCGGTAGAAATTTTGGCAGTTTCAATTTTGCGTGCAATTCGCCACGCTTGTGCCGATAAACAAGCGGGAGTAATTTATATTTACGCCACCGCTGAGACCATCGCTTACATCATGAATTTCAAAAAATATGATATAATTTCAACCGAAAAAAATTATAATGTTCATATATTTTTGCAACCAAGCGAAGAGAATGGTTCGCAAGGTTTTAGCATCAAGAAAAGAAAAAATCTTTCTGAAGAAGAAAGAAGAGAAATTGAAATGGAAGTTACGACCGGAAAAGTTAATCAATTAGACATTGAAAAAAGTTATTTTGAAAGCTTTGGGCGTGAAGAAAATTTAGAAAATGACAATGATGATTTTGTTAAACCTATTTCTGAAAATCACGAAAGAAATCATCATCAACATAATCCTAATAATCGCAACAATCACAACAACAATCGTCGTAACGATAATAATAAAAGAAGGAATAACAACAACAATCGTCGCAACGACAATCGTTATAAAAATTCTTATTCCGAAGAGGGTAAAAAAAGTAAATCAATATTTTCTTTTTTATTCGGAAAATAAATAAATTTAGTGAAATATTTTTTGAGATTAAATTTTGAAAAATATTTCACTATTTTTTTAATTTTGACAATTTATTAATGAGAAAAATTGAGAATTTAAAGTGAATTTGTAAACCACCAAAGTAATTACTCCCGCAATTATTCCACACATTATATCATCAAACATAACGCCAAAAGAATTTTTGATTTTACGATCGCAAATTCCAATTATCCACGGTTTTTTTATGTCAAAAAATCTAAACAAAATGAAGCATAAAAATAAATAAATCATAAATTTTGGTTGATTCAAAATATAAATATCTCGTCCCGAAAAATTAAAAATTTCAAGAGCGATGAAAATGCCGACGGCTTCATCAACCACAATCGATTTGTGATCAATGTCTTTAGAATTTTTTATTAAATGATATTTGGGAATGGCGTGAAATGAATAAGCACAAAGTAAAATTGTTAAAATAATCCAAAAGAAAAATTGGATAATTATTGGATAATTATTGGTTACGAAATAATCATTTATAAAAAACCAAAATAACATTGCGCCAATGGTGCCGAAGGTTCCGGGGGCTTTTTTTGCTTTGCCACAATAAAAAAAAGTTAGAATTAATTCATTAATTTTAGAATATTTTTTCGTCATAAATGTTGATTTATTGTGTATTTGTAAAAATAATTTTCATAATAGTTTTATTTCTTGCAAAAAACAAATTGTTTAAATATTTTATTAAAGAAGATTAAATATTTAAAGCAAGAGCTGGGTTATGAACTATAAAAATAAAAACATAGATTTTTCCAAGGTTGGAGTTGAAACCAAAATGATAAGAGGCGGTTCTTTAAGAAGTAATTTTGGCGAAACTTCCGAAGCAATTTTTTTGAATTCGGGTTTTTGTTATAATTCCGCCGAAATTGCCGAAAGTCGCTTCAATGGCGAAGATCCAGGATTTGTTTATTCGCGATATGTTAATCCTTCGTTAAAAATACTTGAAGATAAATTGGCATTACTTGAGGGTTGTGAATCGGCTTGCGTCATGGCTTCGGGCATGTCGGCGGTTTTTGCTTCAATCATGTGCCAAGTAAAAGCGGGTGACCATCTGATAGCTTCGCGAGTTTTGTTCGGTTCGTGTTTTCATATCGTCACAAAAATTTTACCAAATTATGGAATCGAAGTTACTCTTGTCGATGGCACTAATCACGATGAGTGGAAAAATGCATTCAAAAAAAATACCAAAGTCGTTTTTATCGAAACGCCAGCCAATCCAAATTTAGAAATCATTGATATAAAATTCGTCGCCGATCTTTCTAAAAAGTGGGGCGCGAGCCTTATTGTCGATAATATTTTTGCCTCTTCTTATTCGCAAAATGCTTTTGATTTTGGTGCCGATGTTGTAGTTTATTCAACTACAAAACATTTTGACGGGCAGGGCAGAACCTTGGGCGGAGCGGTTTTAGGCTCACAAAGTTTTATCAAAGAAACTTTATTACCATTTCATCGTCACACCGGTCCAGCGCTTAGCCCATTTAATGCGTGGATAATTTTTAAAGCCTTGGAAACCTACCAAATGCGGATGGAAAGACATTGTGCTAACGCTAAAAAAATTGCTGAATTTCTTGAGGAAAACACTAAAATCCAAAAAGTTTATTATCCCGAATTAAAATCACACAAACAATTTAATATCGCTCAAAAGCAAATGAAAAATGGTGGAGCGATGATCGCCTTCGAGACCGTCGGCACTAAAAAAACATGCTTTAATTTCATAAATTCACTGCAAATTATTGACATTTCCAACAATTTAGGTGACGCAAAATCATTGATTACTCATCCTTCAACGACCACTCATTCAAATATTTCGCTTGAAGATCAAAGAAAGATTGGTATTAATGAAACTATGTGTAGACTATCCGTTGGCTTAGAAAATGTTGAAGATTTAATCAATGATTTAAAAAGTGGATTGGATAAAATTTAATTTTTTTAATTATGCCAAGTTTTGATATTGTTTCTAAAATAAATATTCAAGAAGTCGATAACGCCGTTAATTCCGTGCTTCGCGAGCTTACCAATCGTTATGATTTTAAGGGGGCGGTTTTTAGCGTCGAATTAAAAACCAAAGAAAATATTATCAACATTAGCGCCGACAGTGAATATAAGCTTGAAGCGGTGCGTGATTCATTAAAAGTTTTTGCCACAAAACGCGGAATCGATGTTAAAGCTCTCGAGTTTGGTGAGCCACAAAAAGCTGGCGGGACAACGCTTAAACAAGAAATAAAACTTAAAAATGGTATTGAGCAAGAAGTTGCTAAAAAAATAATTAAACAAATTAAAGATTTAAAACTAAAAGTTCAATCATCGATTAAAGGCGATGAAATAAGGATTGACGGCAAAAAACGCGACGATTTACAAGAGGCAATGAATGTAATTCGAACTGCGAATTTTGATATTCCTTTGCAATTTATTAATTTCAGAGAGTAAAGTGTGAGTAGGCAAATTCCACCAACAAGAGATCCGCCCCCAGCCATTCTATCTGAGTCACGAGAATTAGTGCGATCAAGTTCGCAAGAAATAGCGCGATCCCCTAGAAATAATTTTTCAATTGGTAATTTTTCAAGGGGTATTTTTGGTGTTTTATTTGGTCCTGGAATTTTTGTTGGAACCGCATTGAATTTTGCATTTATTTATGTTCCGACAAAATTTCTCTATGTCGTTGATCTTAAAAGCAGAAAGACCACAGGAAGTGTTCTAAGGACTTTTTTTAGTGATGATAGATTTCTCGAAGGGGTTACGAAATTTTTTGAAGGAGCTTTTGGATTGGGTGCTAAAAAATTTTTAAAGGATCCATATCAAGATTTATTTCAAGAGAGTAAAAATTTGATAACGAATTTCTCTCCAAGTCCAATTTCTTTTGAGAAATTAGATGCGGATCATGACATAACTAACAAAATGAAAGGCTAATTCTCATTTTTCTCTTCATTTTTTTCATTATGTCTAAATCCGAAGTTTGGAGTTCGAAAATTAACCGCCTCCGATAAAATGAACAATTTCAATTTTGGTATTTTCGTTTAAAAGTATTTTTTCAAAATCTTGCGGATTAATTATTTCTAAATCCTTTTCGATGGCTATTTTTTTAGGGTCTAAAGCCAGATCTGACAACAATTGAGAGATATTTGAATTTTCTTCAATTTCCCGCAATTCGCCATTTAAAAAAATTTTTATTTTTGTCATTTTA
>CAJBXX010000257.1 GCA_903959715.1 uncultured Alphaproteobacteria bacterium
ATAAAAACAATAAAATAATATAAAATTCTTTTACTATTTTTCGTTGTTTCGAGATAAGAAATTACCAGAGTAATTAAATATATAATCGCAAAAAATATTACGAAAAAAAATCTATTGTAAGCTCTTAAATTAGTAAAACTTGGAAAGGATGATTGTATAAAAGAAAAAGTTTCTAAATATTTATCGAGCCAGAAAAAAAACAATGTAAATAATATTGATTTTATAACGATTTTATCAAAAAATCGTAAGTTTTTATGTATTTTTTTATTAAAGATGAGAGCTAGAATCGCAAGCCATGTGCCAATTCCAATAAAGAATTGATTTTCTCTATAAATTTCTAAAAATTTTAAGGAAAAATGATTGGTAATAAAATTCCAAATCGGTGAACTTCCTGCAATAAAAAGAGATTTTAATTCAAAATATTCACCAGTGGTTTTTGGAAAATTTAAATTATAAATATTTTTAGTTTCCGTGTAAGGTAAGCCATATAAAATCAATAAAAAAACACTTAAAATTAAAATTGGAACGGTAATTTTTAAAGAAAATTTTTGTGGAAAAATTTGGTGAAAATCATCTTTTTTGAATTTTGATAAATAGCATAAAAAAAATATCACAACAAAAAGAGCTAAAAAATTGCCAGTATATGAGTTGCATAATAATTGCAAAATAACGCATAAAATTATGTAAGAAATATATTTAAAATCTAGAGTTTCAAAATATTGTTTAGAATAGAGTAGAGTAAGTGGAATAAAGATTTTAAAATTGAGTTGAACATGCCCAATTTTTAGAAGAATTATTTGATTAAAAGTGAATAAATATGCACCAATTGCCGAAGAATTTTTAGAAAAATTAAATTTTCTTAAAGCATAATAGGAAGAAATAAAATTTGCGAAGAATCCACAAAAAATCCAAAAATTAAAAGATTTAGCGGAATTGAATCCTAAGAATCGAAAAAAAGTATAAATCGGACCAAGAAGCCAATGATTGTCGGATAACATCATTACATTTGGCAGTGGATGAAAAAAATTGGCATTTTTAAAACTCTCTTCTTCGCCAATAAATGCTCGATAAAAATGTTCTAAGAAAAAATTATTTAATCTGCCGTCGAGTAAGTCTCCGAAGGAGTTGACACCAAATTTTATTTGCGAAAGTAAATGAAAAATTCCTAAAAAAAATAAGGAAAATGCTAATAAATTTTCTTTAAAATGTAAAATGAAATTGTGATTTTTGTATTTTATTAAATTCATTAAAATTATTTATTTTCCTCAATTGCTTTGGCAACATTAAACATTGTTTGTTCGTCAAAATGTTTGGTAATTATTTGTAATCCGAGCGGTAAGCCTTTATTATCAAAGCCTGCCGGCACTGAAATGGCGGGCAATCCAGCTAAATTTGAGGGAACGGTAAAAACATCATTCAAATAAATTTTTACGGCATCAAAATTTTTCATTTCTTCAAAACCGAAAGCCGAATTTGGTGTTGATGGCGTTAAAATTGCATCAACTTTTTTGAAAGCTTCGGTGAAATCATTTAAAACCAAGCGACGGACTTTTTGAGCTTTTTTGTAATAAGCTTCGTAATAGCCTGCTGACAAAACATAAGTGCCAATCATGATTCTTTTTTTAACTTCTTTGCCAAAGCCTTCGGCGCGGGTTTTTTGATACATTTCATTAATAGAAATATTTTCTTGCGAGGTGCGAAAGCCAAAGCGAACGCCATCAAAACGCGCTAAATTTGAAGAGCATTCGGCGGGAGCGATGACATAGTAAACGGCGGCGGCATATTGCGTGTGAGGCAAAGAAATATCAATAATTTCGGCACCGCGATTGCGTAAAATTTCAATGCCTTTTTGCCATAATTTTTCAATTTCTGTGGGCATGCCATCAATGCGATATTCTTTTGGAATGCCTATTTTCAAGCCTTTAACATTTGAATTTAATAATTTTTCAAATTGTGGAACGGCGATATTGATTGAGGTTGCGTCTTTGGCATCGTGACCCGAAATTATTCTTTGAAGCAAAGCGCAATCTTCAACATTTTTAGCAAAAATTCCAGCTTGATCAAGTGAACTGGCGAAGGCGATCATGCCATAACGCGAAGAGCGACCGTAAGTTGGTTTAACGCCAACGGTGTTGGTGAAAGAGGCGGGCTGACGAATTGAGCCACCCGTGTCGGAGCCGGTCGCGCCGGCGCATAAATTAGCACTAACCGCCGAAGCCGAACCGCCGGAAGAGCCTCCAGCTACTAAATCCTCGTTGGAATCATTGCGTTTGTGTGGGTTGATTACTTTGCCAAAATAAGAATTGGCGTTAGCGGAGCCCATGGCGAACTCATCCATATTGGTTTTTCCAAGACAAATTGCGCCGGCATCAAAAAGTTTTTGAGTGACGGTTGATTCGTAAGTCGGCACAAAATTTTCTAACATTTTTGAAGCGCAAGTGGTACGAATATTTTTGGTGCAATATAAATCTTTGATGCCGAGTGGAATACCTTCTAGATCACGAATTTCGCCTTTGGCGATGTTTTTATCGGCTTCTTTGGCTTGATTTAAAGCGATGTCAAAAGTTTCAGTGATAAAGCAATTTAAATGACGATTTTTTTCAATATTTTTGATGTATGAATTGGTGATTTCAATCGCACTAAATTTTTTATTTTTCAATCCAGCAAGAGTGTCGGTTATGCTTAATTTTGTAAGTTCAGTCATGGTTTATGATTTTTTTAAATTGTATTTGATTATGCAATATAAAGCACGAAATCCATCTTTCCAAGTAATTTTTTTACCCTCTTCGTAAGTTCTGCCATTGTAGCCAATTCCAACTTCGTAAATGCGACATTTTGTTTTGGCAATTTTGGCGGTAATTTCGGGCTCGAAGCCAAAACGGTTTTCTTCGATTTTAATATTTTTAATAATGTTGCTACGAAAGGCTTTGTAGCATGTTTCCATGTCGCTAATATTAAGATTAGTAAAAATATTTGATAATGTCGTTAAGATTAAATTAGCAACGCGATGCCAAAAATAAAGAACGCGTCGACTTTCGCCACTAATAAAACGCGATCCATAAACTACATCGGCTTTATTTTCTAAAATTGGAGTGATGATTTTAAGATATTCTTTGGGGTCATATTCTAAATCGGCATCTTGAATTATGATAATATCGCCAGTAGCGCTAGCGATTCCAGCTCTAAGAGCCGAGCCCTTTCCTTGATTATGCGTTTGATAAATAATTTTATCAACCAAAGGTGCAATTTCTTGTTGTAAAATTTCTCTTGTGCCATCATTAGAAAAATCATCGACGATAATAATTTCTTGATTTTTATATGAAGAATTTTTTACCGCTAAAATAATTTCTTTAATGGTATTTTTTTCGTTGAAACATGGAATTATGACTGATAATATCATTTTAAAAATTAAAAAAATTATAGTTTAACCATAAATGATTCTAAATAAAATAAT
>CAJBXX010000258.1 GCA_903959715.1 uncultured Alphaproteobacteria bacterium
TCAATTTATTTTCGAATGCGCGCGTACTTTTGTACGCTTGCGCTTCTCAAAAAATTGGCGTCTAGCCAGAGTTAAAAATACTTTGAGCAAAATACTCTTCGTCTTTTTAACGCTGGCGTTTTTGCTCTTCGTCTTTTTAATACTTACTTCGTTGCTCAATTTATTTTCGTAATAAACGAAGCATCGTAAACGCTTACGCTTCTCAAAAAATTGTGCGCCTCGTAATTATTAAAAATACCTAGAGCAAAATTCTTCAACTTAATTTTTGAAAATTGTGCGCCTCGTAATTATTAAAAATACTTTGAGCAAATTTTTTCCAACTTTTTAATTTTAAAAAAACTTCGAGAATTTTTCTTCATTTTATCGTTAAAAAAATGAAGAGCAAATACAGCCCCAATTGCTTGAGGCTTAAGGTAGTATATTCTCTGTGACACTTTCCCTAAATTAATTTTAAAAATTTCGCCGAGGCAAAATTTCGCCAAAAAATTCGCCAGCCATTAGCTGGTATCATGCTTTTTAGGAGTCCGGACTTTCCTCTGATTTTCAAATTTAAATTGCTTTAAATCAAAATCAGCGACCAACCGCTTGCCTTACAAGTTTTTGATTCTAAAATAGCACAATTCATTTGCAACTTTAAAGATTTTTAATTTGAAAAAAGTTTTTTCGGGAATACAACCTACGGGCAATTTGCATCTCGGCAATTATTTGGGTGCGATCCGCAACTGGCTTGGTCTCCAAGACCAACATCAATGTTTGTTTGGCGTGATGAATTTGCACGCCATAACTCTTGAGCAAAACCCGTTGGAGCTTGAAAATAATGTGCTCATCGCTGTTGCAACTTATTTGGCATGCGGGCTTGATCCGCAAAAATCAAAAATTTTTGTGCAAAGCGAAGTGGCGGAGCATGCAGAATTGGCGTGGGTTCTTGGCACATTAACTCCAATGGGTTGGTTAAACCGCATGACGCAATTTAAAGATAAAATTGGCGGAGAAATTGAGCAAGAAAATAAAAACGCCAATCTCGGTTTATATTCTTATCCGGTTTTGATGGCGTCGGATATTTTGCTTTACAACGCTGATTTAGTGCCCGTCGGCGAAGATCAAAAACAACATTTGGAACTCACTCGTGATTTGGCTGGAGCCTTTAATCGTCGTTATAAAACGCCATATTTTAAATTGCCCGAGCCCTTGATTATCAACGAAGTTAAACGAATTATGTCGCTTCAAGACGGCACGAAAAAAATGAGCAAATCCGATGTTTCGGAAATTTCACGCATAAATTTAAATGATTCGGCCGATGAAATTTTGAAAAAAATTAAAAAATCGAAAACTGACTCGGCGACCACAATTGCCTATGACGAATCGCGTCCAGAAATTTACAATTTACTCAATATTTTTGCGGTTTTTGCCAAAAAATCTCCGCAACAAATTGCTTTAGAATATGAAAATTCGGGTTATGGAAAATTTAAACAAGATCTGGCAGATCTTTTAATATCAAGCCTTCAGCCCATTTCAACAAAAATTTCTCAACTTCTTGACGATAAAATTTATTTACAAAAAATTTTACAAGAAGGTAGGTTTTATGCTAAGCAAATCGCTTCTAAAACCAAAGATGATGTTTATAAAATAATTGGACTTAACTAGGCTATGAACTCAATTCCAGCAAATCTCGAGCACGAAATTTTAAAACTCAAAAAACAACGCAACGCCGTAATTTTAGCACATTTTTATCAAGATTCTGAAATTCAAGACATCGCCGATTTTGTCGGCGATTCGCTTGATTTATCGCGTCAAGCTTCCAAAACCAATGCCGATGAAATTATTTTTTGTGGCGTAAAATTTATGGCCGAAGTTGCCAAAATTTTATCACCGCAAAAAAAAGTGTTAATCCCTGATTTCAAAGCGGGCTGTAGTCTCGAAGACTCATGCAAACCTCACGATTTTGCCGAATTTCGTAAATCTTATCCCCAAGCAATTGCGATTACTTACATCAATTGCTCGGCGGAAATTAAAGCTTTGTCCGACATTATCGTTACTTCAACTAATGCCAAAAAAATTATCGAACAACTTCCGCGCGATCAAGAAATTATTTTTGCGCCCGATCAACATTTGGGAAGATTTATCGAAAAGCAAACTGGCCGTAAGATGATTTTGTGGAACGGCAGTTGCATCGTTCACGAACAATTTAGCGAAAAAGAATTAGTTAAACTTATCGCAAACCATCCGCAAGCCTTGGTAATTGCTCATCCCGAATGTCCAGAAGCCTTGTTGAAATATGCCAATCACATTGGTTCGACTTCGTCTTTGATTGATTTTGCCAAGAAAAATCAAGGTTTGGAATTCATTGTTTTGACCGAACCGCACATTATTCACCAAATGAAAAAAGTTAATCCGCTCGGAAAATTTTATGATTGTCCTTTCATAAACACTTCAGGCTGTAGCTCTTGCAATAATTGCCCTTATATGCAATTAAATAATTTAGAAAAATTATATGAAGTGATGAA
>CAJBXX010000259.1 GCA_903959715.1 uncultured Alphaproteobacteria bacterium
ATAAAAAGATATTTTGATTTTTTGGAAGAAAAAACTACGCAATATAAATTGTTGGCGAGTCAGATTGCAAAGGATTACGAGGGTTTTTTAAATTATTCTCAATTGCTCTTAAATTCAATTAATAATGAAATTTTAAAATCAAAATCATTTGGCGTTGAAAGTTTTGAAATATTGTCTTCGATCGATAGAATTCGCAATCAAAATCAAAGTGCCAATCAAATGCTTTTCGAGGGAATGTTATATTGGATTGACAGTAATAAATATCTAATCGCCAGTAGTGCCGGCAAGGTTTTAAAGCCTATCGATCTTTCTTCTCGTGATTATCTCGAAAAAACCGAACATGAACCATGGAAATTACAGGTTGGAAAAAATGTTATCGGGGCGTTGAGTGGGCAAAATATTTTGCCAATTGCCGTTGGGGTTGTTGGAAAAAATGGTCATCATGTTGGAACTTCGGTCTTGAGCGTTAAAATCGAAAGTTTAATTGAAAAATTTAATATTTCGATTGTTAAAAATGGCGGAAACTTTGTTATTCTTGACCAAGAGGGGAAGATAATTTTAGATTCAAATAGAAAATATTTTTCTGAAAATAATCAATTTTTGTCAAATATAAAAAACATTAATTTGTCAAAAAAAGTTGATGTTTTGTCGAATTTTAATCTATGGAAAAGAAATGATTTTTTTATTGTTGGCGAAAGAGTTTTTGAATATCCTTTTATCGTGTTTTATGGCGTCAAAAATAAATTAATTTATCAAGAATTGTTTGTTGAAATTTTGCCTTATTTTATTGAAGTTTTGTTTTTGTTAGTGGTGCTCGCATCATATTTAAGTATGATGCGAGTAGGGAAATTTGGAAGGTATAATTAAGAATTGATATTATATTTTTTTCTTAAATATTTCATAACACTTTCAGCTTCTTCATCTTTGATTTTGCGATCAAAAATTATCACTTCAGAAACCATGCCGTTGAAAAAATCTGCAGGTGATGCTATGGCACTAGCTCCAACTGAAAATCTTTTAGCATCGATATCAGTAGTGGTGTAAGTTCCTCCAACTGGAAAGTTAGTTTCTGCAATTAATGAATTAACATATAATTTAACAGAGCTTTGAGCTACGGTTCCAGTTAAGTCTACCAAAACACCAACGATATAATCTTTTTGATCAGAAATACGAGCATCTTGGATCCAGTTACTATTTTCGGTGCTATGGGAGATAAATCCAGCTCTGCCATTGTTATTGGCACTACCTAAAAAGCCAATTGAAGCATATTGATTATTCGCCAAAGTTGTGTTCGAACCAATTTGTGTAATAATTGATTTTGTTTGAACTTTTCCTAAGTCAGCTCTAAACACCGCAAACATTGAATAAGTTTTGTCTTTGGAGAGTAAAGGCATTGTAGGTGCATCGGTGGTATAAATATGATCATCGGTATTGAAATAAACCGATGGAATGCCATTGATTCCGTTTGCAATATACATTGGTTGACT
The DNA here is from genome assembly GCA_903959715.1 of uncultured Alphaproteobacteria bacterium. Lineage (GTDB taxonomy): Bacteria > Pseudomonadota > Alphaproteobacteria > Rickettsiales > UBA1997 > CAILUF01. Next base: position 1,488 of record CAJBXX010000259.1, read on the forward strand.
ACCAGATGCTTCATTTCTTAATTTTGGTCTATCGCCAATTGGTTTTTGCGGATTAATATCGCGCCATTCTAAAACTACCGCTTTATTTTCGATATCAGTTACATTGTTAATATCGGTAAAATTTCCTTCGGTAGAAGCTTCAAACCAAGCGGTTACATCGCGAATTGATGCCACATCTGAAGAAGCGGTTACCGAACGCGCTGTTGATAATTTAATTTGTCTAATTAGTCTTCCGCTTTGCGTTACACCTGCAACGAGAATACCAATTATCAGTATCACTACCGACAATTCTACAAGTGAAAATGCTTTATTTTTTTTCATAAATATTTTAAGTTAAAGTTAGTAAATTTAGGGTTATTAGGAAACTGGAATGCCATATTTGCTACCGAGATAACTCTCAATCGCTTCTACTTCCTCCGTTTTTAAAGATCGTTTAAACATGATGATTTCTGCTAGATCGCCGACATAGTAGCCATTTCCACCTGAATATCCAATTGAAGCTAGATCATATGATGTTAGTGAATTCAGTTGTCCTGAAGGATCTACGATTGAAGCACTATTTACATTTAATAATTTTCCATTGTAAAAATATTCTTTACCTTTTGAATTGTTGAATGAAAAAGTGTGAATCACGGGAGTTAACGATTTGAATGTAATGACCGGAAAATCAACTGAATTGTAGTAATGAGAAAAAATAATTGTTCCATTTAATATGTAACCAAATGTCAATCTCGTATTTTTGTATTGAGAACCTAAATTATTTTTACTTGAAATAAAATAATTAGGTTCTTTAGCCGAACTCCTCTGCTCAACCACAAAAACCGTGTAAGAATTTTTAGCAAATTTTGATCCGTTAAAATTTAAATATTGAGTGCCCGTAAATCTCAATCCAGGAATTGAATTATAAAAAACATTTTGAACTAATGTTGGC
>CAJBXX010000260.1 GCA_903959715.1 uncultured Alphaproteobacteria bacterium
AATTCACAAAATAAGTTATATTTACATAGTAATGATTAGGTTTTACTTTTTTCTTTTTTTAATATTATTAATACAAAACCAATCAAATTCTTATGCCGAAGATGAAACTATGACGGGGGAAGAAATAATCAAAAAAATAGGCGATTTTGAACTGTTTTCGACAGATAAAAATCATGATCCCTATGTCACGAGAGGGGTTCGTGATAATATTTGGAATAAGAAAGCAGTTCTTGATCCTTCAAAAAAATATACCATAAATTCTTCAAATGATTTATGTCCTCATGTATATTCACATAGTAGCTCCGACGAGGATTGTGACGAAAAAACCAAAATATGCAAATGTCAAATTCAAAAAGGTGAAGATTTTATGGTTGGAGAATCCAAGATCAAACTCGGAAAATTAGTAAAATATTATAAAGACGACAGGGTCGAATGCGTTAACATAAACGGAAATCATCATTCCTGTTTTTTGCTTCAAGATGAAGATGGTAAATTTGCATATATCATTCCTTCTAAATATAATTTAAATCCAACATATGATCCTGCAGACCTCCAAAAAGAATCTTTTATCACAAAGGTAGATTCGGGAAGTTTTATTCAAGTTTATTTTTCAGATGAAGAGGGAATTTGCAAAAATGCCAAAGAAAAATTTGATAAAAAAACTAAAGAAACTTATTTAGATTGCACCGCCGAGCAAAGGAAGAGGAGGAAATAATATAAAATTGATCTAATTTTTTAAAAATTTAGAGTTCAACTTTCCAATGTTTTAAACAAAAACCTCTTACACCCCCACAAACTCATCAAACTTACGGGCTGTAGTCCCCACCCCCTTTGGTAATTTTTGGATATTTTTTGATTAAATTTACAATGTCTTTTGCAGTGCCTTTTACAGTGTCAATATTATTTAACAATTTGCCTTGTCTTTTTTTTAGCACAAGCGAAATTTCTTAGAACATAAATTCTATAAAAATTCCGCTATCGGTGTTTTGATTGCTATCATTAATGGCTTTGAATTAAAAAGCTATCAAACCTTATAAATCATGACTCGAAGCCATTATGCTCTTCTCCCTTCTCTTCCCAATCAAATAGAAATATAAAATTGGAATGACGAATCTGCTCAATAAAGTGGCGGCGATTTCGCCGAAGATTAAACTAATGGCGAAGCCATTAAATATCGAATCTGAGAGCATTACGAGGCTTCCAAAAATAACCGCCGACGCCGTCAATAACATCGGGCGAAAACGCAAAATTCCGGCAGAAATTACCGCCTCTTTTAATTTAAAACCGCGAGCGATTTGTTGTTCAATAAAATCGATTAAAATGATTGAGTTTCTAACGATGATGCCAGCTCCCGCCATGAAGCCAATCATCGAAGGGGCGGTGAAATATGATCCCAAAATGGCGTGACCAAAAAAAATTCCAATCAAACTAATCGGAATCGGCGCCATAATAATTATGGGCACTGAGAAACTTTTAAATTTAATTATAATCAAAATGTAAATGCCAATGATGGCGAAAATGAAGGCGATGCCGAGGTCGCGAAACACTTCGAGCGTAATGAACATTTCGCCGTCCCATTTGATGACGGGATTTTCAAATTGCCACGGAAGATTCATAAATCTCGTATCGTAATTTTGCATATTTTTTTGAAGCTTGGCGATGGCGTAAACTGGCGCTTCTTCATCGCCCGCCAATTCTGCGGTGACATAATTTAACGGCACTAAATTTTTACGATTTAAAATTTCGGCATCAACAATTTGTGGATTTTGCAAAACATCGCCGGCACTTATATTTCCTGATTGCAAAGCCGAAATTTTTATTGTCGAAAGCGCCTCTTTTTCGCCACGAATTTCTTTGGGAAAAACAAAATTTACATCAACTTCTTCGGGACTTGAAACATCGCCCAGAGAACCAATTTTATTTTCAGAAAAAAGTAATTTTCCACTCAAAGCAACTTGGTTAGCACTTACAGCCAAAGCCCCTCCCCGCTCATAATCAAATTCGTAAATTTGTCTTTGTCGAGTTTTTCTAAGCGAAGAATCGAGATCAACAATGCTCGGTTCTTTTTTAAAAATTTCAACAATTTCGGCGCTAATTTTATCTCTTTCTTGTTGATTTTTGGCGTAAATTTCAGCAACTATCGTTCCTAGAACCGGAGGTCCCGGCGGGATTTCCAAAACTTTGGCAATCGCTTGATTTTCATCGGCAAATTTTTTAATTATTGGTCGAATATTTTCAATAATTTGGTGGCTCGAAATTTTGCGATCATCTTTATTGGTGAGAACAATCTGTAGGTCGCTCATATAATCTTGGCGACGCAAATAATTATGTTTAACCATGCCCGAAAATGAAACCGGTGCCGGCTCGCCCGAAAAAATTTGCACTTTTAAAATTTCGGGATTGGCTATCAGCTCTTGTGCCAGTAGCTTTGTCAATTCATGGTTTTTTTGCAAACTTGTCGAAGGTTGATAATCTAAAGCAATTTGAAATTCAGTTTTATTATCGAATGGCAACATTTTTACTTTGACAATTTTGAAATAAACCAAACTCACCGAAACCAACAACAGCAAGGCGATAACGCTTAAAAATTTTATTGCGGACTTTTTAGAATCAAGCAAAATGTGAATTATTTTGCTATATAAATTATCCAAAAATGAAATCTTTTTTTTATCAATTTTGTGATGATTTTTTTTCAATAATTTCACCGCCACAAAAGGCGTTACAATAAACGCCACCAACAACGAAAAAATCATGGCGAAGCTTGAGCCAACTGGGATTGGCTTCATATAAGGACCCATCAAACCTTGCACAAAACTCATCGGCAAAATCGCCAAAATCACCGCAAAAGTCGCTAAAATTGTTGATCCGCCAATTTCCGAAACCGCTTTAATTACAATATTTTTAACATCGGAATCATCATCTTTGCTAAAATGTCTTTCGATATTTTCAACCACGACAATCGCGTCATCGACCAAAATTCCAATGGCAAAAACCAAGGCAAATAAAGTGACGCGATTCAAAGTATAATCCAAAAAATGAAAAGCAAAAAGCGTCAAAGCCAAGGTGACGGGAATGGCGATGGCGACCACAATGGCAGAACGCAAGCCCATAAATAATGCAATCAAAACCGCAACCAAAATCGTCGCAATAATCAAATGTGAAATCAATTCGTCGGATTTTTCCTTAGCACTTTCGCCATAGTCGCGCATTATGTTCATTTTAATTTGCGGAGAATCTTGAATAAAATTTTCGACGCGGTGAATAATCTCCTTGGAAAGCACAACGGCGTTGACCGCTTTGCGTTTAGAAAATGAAATCGCCACGGCATTTTCGCTAACATTTTTTTCGCCATTTTTGCTATAAATCGACGAAATTCGCACCAAATCTTCGGGTCCATCAACAACATTAGCAACATCTTTAACGCGCAAAACCCTACCGGCGAAATAGCCCAGCGCAACATTCTCGACATCTTCAATATTTTTAAATCTTCCGCCGACATCGATATCGAACAATATTTCGCTTCCCAAATTTTTTCCCGCCGGCACAATTATTTGATTGTTTTTTAACGCTTGCTCCACCGCCAAAACCGTGGCTCCGCTCTTCAATAATTTTTGCTTATCGGCAATAATGCGAACGACTCTTTTTTGCCCGCCGAGCAGTTCAATTTTATTCAAATCCTTGGTGCTTGAAAGCTCTCTAGCCAAGGGCGCGATGGCTTGACGCAATTCGTAATTTGATTTTTGCGTTGACGAAAAAGTTAAAATTAAAAAAGGCACATCATCAATCGAATAGGATTCAATTTTCGATTGCGCAGCGTTGGCGGGCAAACTTCCTTTTAAATCCATCAATTTATGATGAATTGAAAGTAAACTATTATCGAGCGAATGATTAACCTTGAAGCGAACAGTGATAAAGCTTCGATGCTTGGCACTTTGCGAATAAATATATTCGACGCCAGAAATTCCCCATAACGCTCTTTCGATCACCTCGGTCACCTCGCGCTCAACCTCTTTGGCTGTAAGCCCCGTAGCCTCGGTTGTAATATCAATCATCGGCACCACAATTTGTGGCTCTTCTTCTTTAGCGATAAAAAATACCGAAAAAAAACCGAGCAAAATACTTACGATTATAATAATTAAAGTAAGCTTGGAGTTAACGAGGAAGTAGTTTGAGAGCGATCCAACTATTCCATATTTTTTATTGATTGAGGACATGATTTATATCAATTTTTTGTTTAGAAACTTTTTTGGAATATAAATCGATCAATTGCATTTGAGCGTTGGCGAAATAGACAAAATTATCGAGATATTTCATGATGGCGTCGGATAAATTCGAAGCGACAATCGCACCATTTTTGAAGAGTTCTTGCGACACCACGACATTTTTGAACATCAACTCGTCATTCCTACTCGCAAGCCTCACCGCTTGAGTTAAAGCGTTAATTTGCGAATTCAAAAATTCGATTTCTACGCGCTCATTTTGTTGTTGCGCCAAAAATTCATATCGCGAAGAATTGCTATTATTCGAAGCAATCGAGCCGGCATTATAACTAAGTGGATCGAAGAAATTCCAACGCAAATTAAGCCCAGCGGTATAACCATTTTGCGTCGATCGATCGCCGTTAAAAACATAATTTTCGGCAAATAAATTAAGCTTCGGCAAATTTTTGCCATTCTCAATTTTTTCTTTATTTTTATCGGCGTCAACCTTGGCTTTCAACGCCGAAATTTTGAAAGAAGAATCCGGCTCCAACTCAAATTTTAAATATTTATCGAGATAATCATTGACGGGCAAATTGTTAACACTCCAATCGATTTCACTGGCAAAACCCAATTCTCTCAAGGTCGCATAAAGTGCCTTAGTTTTTTCTTCATTATCAATAATAAAACTTTTAGTTTTATTTTCCGAGACTTGCAAAATCAACAATCCCGAA
>CAJBXX010000261.1 GCA_903959715.1 uncultured Alphaproteobacteria bacterium
AAAAAACTTTATAAAATTTATCAAATAAATTTTATAACAAAAACAATATTTTAATTAATTGTATTGAAAATTATAACATTTTTAATCTTAAATAAAAATTGCAAATTATTATTTTATTTTAAAAAATCACCGAATAGTTTCAACGCTTAAGGCGCCATAACTCTCCCGCTTTACGAGCTTACACCCATATATTTTACAAGAATGCTCGCGACGCTAACGGTGCCCTAGCTCTCCCCTTGAGGGAGAGCGGGCGAACGATTGCAACGGTAGTTGCACATCGCGAGCCGTGAGGGGTCAAAAACTAAGAGCATCAACGGGGTTTCGAAGTCGCGAAGAAAAATTAAATCAATAAATTGCCATTTTTAGATTTTTTTCATCTCAACTTTTTATTTTAACTTAAAGTTTTTTTTGTTATTAGCTTTCTGACCCCCCACGTCTCCGAGGATTTAACTACCGTTAAACCCTCGGATCCCGCTCCCCCTCAAGGGGGGAGCTATAGCGGGAAGTCCGCTTGCTTCCTAATAATCTTATCGCGAATGGGCGAATTTACTTCGCCCGAAGCGATTCAACTGAAAGCAAATTTAATGCGTAGCAGAAACGATTCAACTCAAAGCTAAATTTGCGAAGCAAATTTATTTACTCATAAGAAAGCAATTCCTCTTCCGCAATTTCTTGCGTAATAATATCGTTATTCATCAAATCTTTTAATGAATCTTTCAAAAGCAACATGCCATTTTTACGACTCAATTCAATGATTGAATTGATTTGTGGAATTTTATCTTCACGAATCAAATTTCGCACCGAAGAATTCGCCAACATAATTTCAAAAGCCGCACATCTTCCGCCACCATCGCGTTTTTTAACTAATCTTTGCGAAATCACCGCCTTGATTGAGCCCGATAAAATTGAGCGTATCGCCGATTTTTCTTCGGCAGGAAAAACATCGATAATACGATTAATAGTTTGTGCCGCCGAATTTGTGTGCAATGTCGCCAAAACTAGATGCCCAGTCTCCGCGGCCGTTAAAGCCAAACGAAAGGTTTCAATATCGCGCATCTCGCCGACCATTATAATATCAGGATCTTGACGCAAAGAACTTTTTAAGGCTTCGTTAAAAGAATTGGTGTCGGAGCCAAGTTCGCGTTGGTTTATCAGCGATCTTCTGTTGGTAAAAATATATTCTATCGGATCTTCGATGGTAATAATGTGACGCATATAATTGGCATTTATGTAATCAATTATGCCCGCCAAAGTTGTTGATTTACCGCTTCCCGTAGGACCAACAACCATTATTAAACCTTTTTTCAACTTCGCTAAATCTTGGACAATGTAAGGAGCGTTTAACGAAACTAAACTTTTGATGTCTTTTGGAATTAAACGAAATGCCACCGCTGGGCCAGAAATTGTGTGGTAAGCGTTAACACGACAACGATATTTTTCGCTAGTTTCGATTGAAAAATCTATTTCACGATTTTCAATATAAGATTTTTTTTGCTGTTCATTCATGATTGAATAAATCATGTTATAAACATCTTCAGGGCTTAATATTGTAGTGTCCTTGTAATCTATTAAATCGCCATCTAAACGCAAAATTATACGATAATTTGACGAAATATGAACATCAGAACAATTTTTTACTCTGGCATCTTCGAGAATTTGTTGAATCATATTATTTGTTTAATTTTTTCTATGCGTCTCTTTACGGAGTCAATGGCAATTTCACTATTAGAATTGTCATTATTTTTAACAACATTGGCATACATTTCTAATGCTTTTTCATATTCTTTATTTTGATCGTAAAGCACTCCGAGATTATAGCGATAATTGACATTGGTATAATCGAGCTCTAGGGCTTTTGTATAGTTTTTAATTGCCAATTCATAGTCGGAAATTTTTTCATAAGCGAGCGCCATGCTGGCGAATAAAAAATGTTTTTGCGGATTTTGTATTGTAAGGCGATTGAGTAGATATATGGCTTCGCGCGGACTTTCCTCAATCAATATTGCGATAATATTGTTGATAACTTCATCTTTATTTTCAGCGTCGCCTCGAAGCAATTCATAATAAATATTTTTAGCTTGTTTAAATTGATTTAAGCGTTGATAGACAACTGCCAAGGAATATTTGGCATAAAGATTTTTTGGCTCTTTTTGCAAAATTTCTTTATAAATTTCGATAGCAATTTCATATTGTCCAACCAAAACCGAATTGTAAGCCAATTTTTCTTTTTCACGAATATCTTTATCGATTTTTACTTTATCAACCAAAACAATACTCATTTCTTCTGGAGTATATTTTTTTTCCTCTTCATCTTTAATTGGAGCCTCTCCCATCGTGGGTTTGTCGACTAAATTTTCACCATATTCATTATTGTAAACATCAAATTTTTCTTGGGTTGATTTATCAAATAATAAATTTTTTTCAATTTCGCGACTAATATCGGAATTACTAAAAACAATTTGAGCCCTTGCCGACTCAACAAAACAAGACATCAACAACAAACAAGAAAGTAAATTTATTTTGTTAGATTTATTTTTTTTAATTCTCAACATTTGCAAATTTTTCAAGTTTTTTTTGGTTTTTTAAATATATCATTATCGCCATTATTGAAGCGGATGTAATGCCTTGAATCTTACTCGCCATTGCAATCGTAGCTGGTCGATATTTTGACAATTTTTCACGCACTTCATTAGACAAACTTTGAATCAAATTATAATCAATATCAAGGGGAATTTTCATTTTTTCTTCTTGACGAAAAATTTCAATATCTTGATTTTGTCTTTTCAAATATGATAAATATGTGGCATTAATTGCAACCTGTTTTTTTGTTTCCAGTTCAATTTGGGAAATTTCTTCTTGCCAAATTTTTTCAATAATTTCGAAATTTATTTCGGGGAACGAGAGCAATTGGTAAGCACTTCTAACCACTCCATCTTGCTTAATCGTCACTCCAAAATTTTCTAATTTTTTTGGCGAAATTTTTAAATCTTCTAAAATTTTTGTGGCTTGTAAAATTTTATTTTTACGAATTAAAAAATTTGTTAATCGAGATGATGAAATTACGCCGAATTTTTCACCAATTTCGGTTAAACGCAAATCGGCATTATCGGCGCGAATACTCAAGCGATATTCAGCGCGCGAAGTAAGCATGCGATAAGGTTCCGAGGTTCCGAGTGAAGTTAAATCATCAATCATCACGCCGATATAACTGGTTGAACGGTCCAAAATAAATTCTTCATCATT
>CAJBXX010000262.1 GCA_903959715.1 uncultured Alphaproteobacteria bacterium
AAATCTTCTCAAAACTAATAAAATAATTATTTTAATGCAACAAATATTATTGATAACTAAAAGAATTTGTTAAACACAATTAATTATCTCCTCTTGCTTGATCACGGGTAACTCCTGTAACTGGTTCCGATGATAGCGGTTCAATTGATTGAGATGCTTGCGCTACCACTAACTCTGCCCTAACCTGATCTGGCACATTATCTGACACATTATCCGCATTGAAACTTTCCCGCAATTCACTTAAAATTCCTCTTGTATTATTATAAAAATAACGGGCACCTATAATAGCAGTATTGATAGCTAAAGCAGTAGCGAAATTTTCATTAACCACACGAGAACATTCTTCACGGTCAGCTAAGGTACCACAATAAATCCTAGAACCAATTAATGCTACGAAACTAACCACGCCCATTGAAGCAGCGGTCATTGAAATCAACATAGAACGCGTCTCACGCGCTTGGGAATTTTGGCTTGCTGATTGCGATTGAGCTAATTCAGATACTTGAATATTTTGTCCATCAAGTTGTTGAGAATTATGTGATTCTAAATCTGATGTAGCATGATCTGACCTATTAATTGCATTGAGAATTTTTTTTTCATTTAAACGAAAATAACGCAACCCTAAAGTAAAAGATTTAAAAGCTAAAATACCCGCAACTTTTTCATTAATATCAATGCCATCATTGCATTCATTTGATTCCCCTTGAGAATCGCATCGACTCCTAAGACCCATTAATAATGGCAAACTAATCACCCCCAATCCAGCAGCGGTTGCTGAAATTATCTTATTACGCCTATTAATAACTTCAGAATTTGGACCTTGACCATTCTCATTTATCATAAAATATTGATTAATTAAAATTACTTATAATTAGTTAAATTTAATAATTTAAACATTAACTAATTTATCAAGCATTTTCTTAAACCAACTATTTTTTGATTCATAACCATCAACCAATTTGCTATTAAGCATTTTATCACGCAAAAAAATCAACATTCCTAAAGCACAAGTGCTTGAGGTGTTCATGAGTTCATTTGGTGCCAAATTAAATTTTGCTGGATAACCAATTCTCACATTTTTCTTAAAAATTTCTGAAGCCAATTTATCGATGCCAACCGTTGAGGCGACGCCACCCGTCAAAACAATATTTGGAAGCATTCCAAGTGGAATATTATTTTTTTCTAAATTGGTTTTGATATTTTCGAAAATTTCCGCCAAGCGCGATTCGATAATATTTTTTAAATCTTCACGAGAAATGCGAACAATTGCTTGATCCTCATAATTTTCATTAGATCTAAATTTTATCACTTCTTTTTCTTCGATTGGCGAAATTATTAAAGTGCTATTGAGATTTTTAATTTTTTCGGCAATTTCAATTCTGATTCCAAGTATGGTCGAAATATCTTTGGTAATATTATATCCTCCAATCAAAACATGGCCAACATGATAAAATTTTTCATCATAAATAATGCAAAAAGAAGTCGAGCTTCCACCGATATCGATAACCAGAGAACCTAAATTTAGTTCATTTTCACTTAAAGTGGCGAGTGCAGAGGCAAAAGGCTCGGCGACATAACTTTCAATCGAAAGTTGACAACGCTTTAAACAATTTTCAATATTATTTACGATGGTTTTTGAAACACTCACAACATGGAATCGTGAATATAATTTTTGCCCCATCATTTGACGCGGATTGACAAGCGCCGGCGAGTCATCGATGCGATAATTGATTGGAACCAAGTGGATTGGCTCTTTTAAACTTTTAGAATATTCTAAACGAACTTTGGAAACAGAATTAACAATATCGGATTGTTTTACGATGCCTTTAATGATTTTATCGACGACATCTTTGCGTGTTGATGTGAGTTGACTTCCCGACAATCCGACAAGAATTTTTTCAATATTTAATCCGGCCATTCTTTCGGCTTCGGCAATAACATTGATGATTGATTTTTGTGCAAGTTTAATATCGGAGATTGCTCCAAATGAAATTCCTTTAGATTCTTTGTGGCTATATCCCAAAATTTCAATACCATCATTGCCAACATTAGCAATTATGCATAACATTTTTGATGAGCCAATATCAAGACAGGCAACGGTTTTGAGGTTTTTATAAACTTTGGACATTAAAGAATAAAAATTTTAAAATTTAAAATTTAACTTTAAAATTTTAAATTTAAAAAAACAGATTTTTTTAATATTTTTAATAAG
>CAJBXX010000263.1 GCA_903959715.1 uncultured Alphaproteobacteria bacterium
GTTGGTCCGCAGGCTAATATCGTCAAAGATTTAATAAAAATTTTAGCTAATGATCAAAAAGCTTTAAGTTATTTTTATGACGAAAATTTTAGCGTTGAAAAAAGTGAAAATGATGGCACTTTTGATTTTTTTTGGCAAAATCAAATTCTTCTTCCCAACCTTAGAAAACCAAACCTTGAAGGCGATCATCAATATTATAATTTTGCTTGCGCGATCGCTTGTTGCATGGCAATTAGCGACAAATTTAATTTTAATTATGATGGCATAAACAAAGCGATTTCTAGCGTAAAGTGGCAAAGTCGACTTGAAAAAATTGACAATAATTTAAATAAAATTTCTAAAAATTCTCTTTGCGAAATTTGGATTGACGGCGCTCATAATGAAGGTGGAGCCTTTATTCTAGCCAATTGGCTTCGATCTCAAAGTTCGATAAAAAATTTTATTATTTGCGGATTTAGTCGCGCAAAATGTAAAATTGAATTTCTAGAAAAGTTTAAAAATGTCGCCGAAATTGTTGCGATAAAAGTTAATGGCGAGCCGTATCCAGAAGCTTCCGAGCGCATAGTTGAAATTGCCAAAAAACATGGAATTAACGCCAAAAATGGTGAAGATTTAACTAAAGCAATTCAATTAATTGAAAATGAAAATGGTGACCAGCCATACAGAATCATAATTTGCGGTTCCTTACATTTAGCTCGCGATGTTCGATATTTTAATAAAATAATTTTATAAAATTATTGATTATGATTGTTTAATTCATGAATTTCTTTGTTCAAAAAATTGAAATCTTTATGAGGTTTTTTTGCCAATAAATCGTCAATAATTTTTGCCGATGCTAAGCTGTTTGTCCAGCCGAGAGAACCATGCCCGGAATTCATAATAAGGTTAGAAAATTTATTAATTTCGCCGATTAAAGGAATGGAATTTGGACGAAACGGCCTCATGCCGACCCACTCTTTAGCATTTTTTATATCACCAAAATCAGCAAAAGTTTTTTGCACATTTTCATATAAAAAATTTAAATTTTGCTTGTTAATTGTAAGATTATTTCCGCTCATTTCTACCGTTCCCGCAACCCTGAAAATATTGCCTAATCGACTATAAACAATTTTGTTTTCATTGTCGGTCATCGCCATATTTGGCGCAATAAATTTATCATCGCATTTAATTGATAAACTATATCCTTTTATTGGATAAATTTTCGTTTCAACTCCAATGCCTTTTAATAAAGAAATTGAAGATGCGCCGAGGGCATAAATATATTTATCAGCGACTAAAACGCCTTCGCTAGTATTGATTCCGGTGATTTTTTTATAATTTGTTAATAAATTTTTTATGTCACAATTAAAGTTAAATTTAACTCCATATTTTTCCTTACAAATTTTTTCAAGTTGTTGGGTAAATTTATAACAATCCCCACTCTCGTCATCCTTGAAAAACAAGGCTCCAGCAAGTTTTTTTTCATCACTTAATTTACTAAGATTTGGTTCTTTTTTTAAACATTCTTCGCTACTTAAAATTTCAAAATTGCGAGCAAAATTAAATTTCTCAAGTTTTTTAATTTCTGATTCAAAAGTTTTTTTATTACGATAAAAATGTAGGTTTCCATTTTTATTAAAATCAAAAGCATTGCCATTTTGTAAATCTGACTCTTCACTTAGAATATCAGCCATTAAGGACTTACTAAATTTTGATATTTTAAACAACTTTTCACTATTTTTTATTGAATTTTCATGTGAAGAATTTTTAATAAACTCACTAATCCAACTATAAAATTCTTTATTTGAAAAATCTTTGAGATATAAATATGAATTAGGTAAAAAAATATTTTTTACCATTGAAATTAAGGAATTTTTATTCGACCAAGCCTCGATGTGAGAATAGCTAAGTTGCCCACCATTCGAGTTAGAGCAACCCTCGGCGACAGAATTTAATTTGTCGATTACGACCACTTCGTGCCCCGATTTAGCTAAAAAATAAGCGGTTGAAACTCCGATTATACCCGCACCTAA
>CAJBXX010000264.1 GCA_903959715.1 uncultured Alphaproteobacteria bacterium
GATAAAAACTCATTTTCATCAATTTTTACTTCGTCAAATTGTTGTTTTACTTTTAAAGAATCGAGAAGAGCGACGAGTTTTTGTTCTTGAAGTTTTAAATGTTGCAAAGCGTAAAAACCGCTTTTGGCAGTGATGCGTCTAACGCCAGAGGCAACTCCATTTTCAGAAATAATTTTAAAAACGCCAATATTTCCGGTATTTGTAACATGCGTTCCACCGCACAGCTCAATTGACGGGCCCATTTTTACCACGCGAACTTTGCTGTCATATTTTTCGCCAAAAAGAGCTTCGGCTCCCGATTCTCTAGCTTCTTCGAGCTCCATTTCTTTGGTGTCGACCATCGAATTTTGACGAATGTAAAAATTAACTAATTCTTCAACTTGTTCAATTTCAAGAGCGGTCATGGCACGATTTAAATTGAAATCGAATGTCAATTGTTTGACATCGACATTTGAGCCTTTTTGTGAAATTGAATTGCCCAAAACTTGCTTCAAAGCTTTGTGGAGTAAGTGCGTCGCCGAGTGATTTTGAGAACGCATTTGACGATGGCGATTATTGACGAGCGTTAAAATTTCATCGCCGACTTTAAAATTTCCTTTGAAATCAACGACAAAATGAGCGAATAAATTACCAGCAAATTTTTTAGTTTCAAAAATATCGATGCAATTATGAATTTTTTGATAATCGATAATTGAATTTTCGCTAATTTCTGTGGCTAAAACGAAATTTCCATCATCGCCTTTTTGACCGCCCGAAGTGGCGTAAAATGGCGTTTTGTCGAGAATTATAAAAATTGAATCTTGTGAATTTTTTTGACTCGAAGAAATTTCATCAACGGCTTGAAAATTTTGATAAATTCCCAAAATTTTTGCTTTATTTTTGGTGGTTTGGTGATATAAAAATTCGGTTTCGCCGAATTTTTCTTTGAGTTCAAAAAATAATTTATCTTCGCTAATTTCGCCACTGCCAACCCAGTTTTTGCGGGCTCGATCGCGTTGCAATTCCATTTCCTTTTCAAATTCTTCAACATCAACTTCAAGTTTTTTTTCTTTGCAAATATCTTGGGTTAAATCAAGTGGGAAGCCATAAGTATCATAGAGTTTGAAGGCAAGGGCGCCAGAAAATTTGGCGTTTTTATTGTTTAAAATTTCATCATCTAAAATTTTTAAACCCTTTTCTAAAGTTTCACGAAATTTTTCTTCTTCGCCTTTTAAAGTTTCGATGATAACTTCGCGAGCCCTTGTCAATTCTGGATAAGACGCACCCATTTCTTTGATTAAAATATCAACTAATTTGAACATTAACGGTTCTTTGGCACCCAATTTATGAATTTGACGCATGCTTCTTCGCATGATGCGACGCAGGACATAACCGCGACCTTCATTACTTGGCAAGATGCCATCGGCAATTAAGAAGCAAGAGGAACGAAGGTGATCGGCGATGATTTTGAATTCAGTTTTAATCGACATGAAATAGTTAAAATATTTTGATAAATTTCTTCGGCATAAATTCTAACGCCAAAGCCAAGAGAATTAGAGCCAAGCCAGCACAGCCCATAATCGTAAATTCAAAATTTTCAAAAAAAGATGAAATAATTAAGGCGATTGTTGGATAAATTAAGGCGGTATAATTGGCTTTAACCGCTCCAACTTTTTGAATTAAATAATAAAAACATAAAAAAGCAACAATTGAAGCGAAGAAAATTTGATAGAGCAAAGAGCCAATATATTTTGTGGAAAAATCCATGGTAAATTTATTGCCCAAGGCAAAATTTATGAGTAATAAATAAATTGAGCTGAGGCTTGAGCCAAAGGCGATGGCGGTAAAAAGTGGTGTATGATTTTGGCGTTTATTTTTTTCAACTAAATAATTGCCGAAAGAAAATATTATCATCATTAAAATTGCCAAAGAAATGCCAAAAAATACTTCAAAAATTTGTGAATTTTCATGAAATTTTAGGTTCGGAAAAATAAAAAATAACAAACCTAAAAAACCAAAAAAACTACTTATGATTATTTTTATCTCAATTTTTTTGCCATCAAAAATAGCTTTAAAAATTTCCGAAGTAATAATGGAGAGGCTGAATATTACTGCAATCATGCCACTTGGAATATATTTTGTGGTGTGGTAGCCGATAATAAAATTTAAGCAAAAATTGGTGAGGGCGATGAAGATAAAATATTTCCACTCGGAGCGAAAAGGCTTGAGCCTTTTTTTGGTGGCGAGACATAAAATAATCATCAAAATCGCCACCGCAAAAAAGCGATAAAAAAGTGAAATTTCGGGAGAAATAAATGAATCGACTTGTAATTTCATGGCAAACCAACTAAAGCTCCAAGCTAGAGACATGCCGATAAAAGCGAGTAGAGTCATTTTAGTTAATCATCATAATTTCAATTTCGAGAGCGGGGCGTTTGCCCATTAAATCTTCAAATATTTTTAATAATTTTGAACGCAAAGATTTTTGAATTTCGCCAATAACTTTTGTTTCTTTGAGGTCGGCTTTTTTCTTTTTTTTGCGTAAGAAATTTAAGCCAAAACCCTCATTTAAATTGAGCTCGCGAGCCTTGTTTTTCAAGAAGATTTCGATTTCTTTGCGAATCATATTTTCGGCTTCAAAATCGCGTCTTAAATCGAATGAACCGATGGCGGAAATTTTTGGTCGCGACAATAATTTTAATGAATCATTTAAGGCCAAAGTGACGATGACGATTCCGGATTCTTGAAGTTTTTTTCTTTCGCGAATGATGTCGCTTTTTAAATCGATGAGTTGTTTGCCATCGACGCCAAGATAGCCAACTTTGACGAAGCCAATTTTGTCAGAAGAAACAATATTGTCTTTATCGAGCTTGATGGCGAGGCCGTTTTCAATTTGAATGACTTTTTCAACGCCACATTCGCGGGCAATATCGCAATGAGTTTTGGTGTGAATAAATTCGCCATGAACGGGAATGGCGATGCGAGGGCGTGCCAAGGCATACATTTCGCGTAATTCATCTTTGGAGGGGTGGCCAGAAACATGGACGAAATGATCTTTTTCGGTCATGACATCGATTTGTTTTTTGGCGAGTAAATCGAATAATTCAAAGATTTTTTTCTCATTTCCGGGGATAATTTTTGAAGAAAAAATCATTAAATCACCTTTGGTAAAATGAATTGTTGGATGAGAATTGGAGGCGATTTTGCGCGTTCCAGCCATCGGTTCGCCCTGACATCCAGTTGAAATTATAAGAATTTCTTTTTTGTTGTAAAATTTAATTTCGCGATCAGAAATAAATTCAAAATCTTCAAAGAAATAGCCACTTTTTTTGCCAACTTCGTAAAGGCGATGCAAGGAATATCCCGCTAAAACGATTTTGCGTCCAACTTCTTTGGCGATGGAAGCGATGGTGTGAATGCGAGCAATATTTGAAGCGAAAGTTGTGACGCCGACATAAGAATTGCGACCGACGATTAAACTTTTTAGTGATGCATGAAGTTCGCCCTCGGAACGCGAATGTCCTTCGTTGATGGCGTTGGTCGAATCACAAATCATTGCTAAAATTTCGCCTTTATCGCCATAATTTTTGATTTTTTCAATTTCACTTACTTCGCCAACAACTGGATTGGGATCAAATTTCCAATCTCCCGTGTGCAAAACATTGCCTTTGCGAGTTTTGATCATGAGGGCTTTCATTTCTGGCACCGAATGCGTCAAGCCGATAAATTCAATTTCAAAAGGATGAAGATTAAGTGGCTTAGAGCCATCAATAATGCGGATTGGAACAGTTTTATCGAGTTTATATTCTTCGAGTTTACTGCGTAAAAAATTTGCTCCGAAATTGGTGGCGTAAATTGGCACTTCAAGCTCACGCCATAAATGCTGAACCGCTCCCATGTGGTCTTCGTGAATGTGGGTGAGAATTATTCCGATTAAATTATCGCGATGTTGTTTGATAAAACTAATGTCGGGCGTCATCATGCTAACTCCCGGAATATCGTAAGCGAAACCGACCCCGCAATCAACCATCAGCCACTTGCCATCAAGATGATAAAGATTGAGATTCATGCCGATTTCATTGGCTCCGCCGAGTGGAAGAAAAATTAAATCTTCGCGATGTTTTTTTAAATTTAAATCCATTTTGATTTTTTTGAGATGTTATTTGAAAAATTGTTAATATTTCTAAAAAGAGCAATGAAGATTATAGCTAAAATATTAATTTGATAACTAATATTTTAGGAATTTTTCGATTGAAGAATCTAGAGTTTCGAACTTGCCGTTGCCAACTTGTAAAATTGCTAAATTTCTTTGAACCGCTCCATTTGGTAAAAATCTAAAGACGCCATCGATGCCGTCAAAGCCGTTTTTCGGGGCATTGTTAAATTCGATGAAATCTGAAAAATTAATTTTTAAATTATTTTTATTTTGAGCAATTTTTGCAATTGCTAAAACTGAATCATAAACGATTGATGAAATTCTTGGTGGGAATTTTCCAAAAGAATCATAATATTTTTTTTCAAAAATTCTAAATCTATTATCTTCGGGGGCGGGAAACCAAGAGCCTAAAAGGTTTATATCTTTTAAAGTTGATGCTTCGCTCCATTGTGAGGTGCCAATTAATTTGAAATCGCGCTCATCTTTATTCAATTTATTGATTGAATTTACGAGTTTTGAGAGCATTTTACCGCTTTCGGGAATTAATATAACTTGTGGATAAATGCGATCATAGTCGCTTAAATAAGAAGTGTCGCGATTCTTTGATTTTGTAGGGACTCCGAATGAATTTATAACTCTTTCGGTTGCTCTGTCGATATCACGATTATTGGCTTCGTAAAATTCGGAAGTGATGAAATTGCCATCTCTAGCTCTTACGAATTTTTTTAAATATTCGGTAATCACTTTACCATATTGATTGTTGGGGGCGATAACCGCAAAGTTCAATTTGCCTTGATCCATTGAATAATTGACGATTTTATCAATTTGCGATTCGGGTAAAATTCCGCCAATAAAAACACCGCCATCGCTATCAGTTTTGTTGAGTAATTCATGATTATTTGACAATGAAATAACGGTTATATCGTTGTCGCGAGCCATTTTTTCAATGGCAATTACGCTAGTGCTAAAAATTGGACCGATGACAACTTTAATTTTGCTATCTATAATTTCTTTGAAAGCTTTTTGATTTTCTTGAGTGGTATCTTTTGAATCAAACAAAACCAATTCAATTTTATTTTGGAAATCATTTTCAAAAAGCGATAAGCTGGCGGTATTGAACAGGCTCAAGCCTAAATCTTTGTTTTTTCCGCTAAGAGGTAAAAATAAAGCTACTTGAATTTTGCGATTAGAACTTGGTGGAATTTGCAAATTATTGCTTTCAAAATTGCGTCCAATTTTAGGTTTTAAATATTGTTTTTCTTCTTCGGAAAGTTTTAATTCATCTTCATTATTTTGATTTAAAAAATTATAATCACCCTCCTTTTTATTGAGTTTATTTTGTTCAACAATTGATTTTTCTTTGTTTGGAGGAGTTTCAATTTTTGTAGTTTTATTGTTATATTCAACTACCTCGTTTTCTTCATCATTAAAGTCTTGAGTAAGTTTTAAGTCATTATATTTGCAACTAGAAATGAATAACGCTATTATTAAAAAAATTTTTTTCATAAAAATTATTAATTTACTAAAAATATGCAGGATTTTTTCAAAAACCTTAAGGCTCAAAAAGTTGAAAATGCACTTTATGTAGTTGCAACTCCCATCGGAAATTTAGGAGACATAACCATTAGAGCATTACAAACTCTAGAGTTGGTCGATTTTATAATCTGCGAAGATACTCGAACCTCAAGTATTTTATTATCTAAATTTGAAATAATAAAGAAGAAATTGTTAATCTATAA
>CAJBXX010000265.1 GCA_903959715.1 uncultured Alphaproteobacteria bacterium
CCGAAAAATGTCCAACCCAAAAATAAATTTAGAACGAAAATTGCCGTTGAGTCAATGTGGTTGCGAATTAAGGCGATTAAAAATGGTAAAAAATAAATCGCAAAAATGAAAAATGAAAACAAAAAACCTTCCATAAATCACCCTTAATTTATAAAACTAAATATCCAAAACTAATCTTCTTGGATCTTCGAGCAATTCTTTGACGCGGACTAAAAATGTCACGGCTTCTTTGCCGTCGATAATGCGATGGTCGTAAGACAAAGCCAAATACATCATCGGACGGATTTTGATTTCGCCATTAATCGCCATCGGCCGTTCTTGGATTTTATGCATTCCCAAAATTGCTGATTGCGGTGGGTTGATGATTGGCGTTGACATTAGAGAGCCATAAACTCCGCCATTAGAAATTGTGAAAGTTGCCCCGGCTAAATCTGGCAAAGTAAGTTTGCCGTCGCGAGCTTTAACACCAAGTTCGGAAATACCTTTTTCGATTCCAGCTAAATTTAATTTATCGCCATCGCGCAGAACTGGCACAACGAGACCTTGTGGAGAGCCAACTGCGACGCCGATATCATAGAAATTTTTGTAAATTATATCAGTTCCATCAATTTCAGCATTAACCGCCGGAAGCTCTTTCAAAGCGACGATACAAGCTTTAACGAAGAAGGACATGAAGCCCAATTTAACGCCGTGCTTTTTCTCAAAAACATCTTTATATTCCGAGCGAAGCGCCATCACCGCACTCATATCGACTTCGTTGAAAGTGGTCAAAATCGCCGCCGTGTTTTGTGATTCTTTCAATCTTTCGGCAATTTTTTGACGAAGTTTTGACATTTTTACGCGCTCTGTTGGCTTAGAACCAGAGCTTTGTGGAGCATTTTGTGCAACAACAGTTTTTGCACCATTAGCGATAATGTCAAGCACATCGCCCTTAGTTACGCGACCATCTTTGCCTGAACCGGCAATTGATGAAGTGTCGATATTATTTTCCGTCGCCAATTTTTTGGGAGCGGGAGAAAGCTCATGTTGCGCTGAAATTTTATTTGAAGCAACTGAAGCTTGTAAATTTGGAGCACCTTGCGAAGAAGCGACTGGCGAGGCTTTTACCGAACCGCCTTCTTGCATTAGAGCCACTAAATCGCCGACTTTAACGCTGTCGCCTTCTTTAACTTTTAACTCAGAAATAACGCCATTGGCGGGGGCGTTGACTTCAAGTGTAACTTTATCGGTTTCGAGCTCGAGGATTAATTCATCGACTTTAACCGCATCGCCAACTTTTTTGTGAAGCTTTGCGATTGAGGCTTCGGAAACGGATTCTCCAAGAGGTGGAACTTTGATTTCAATGGTCATAATTTTATGATTTATCAGTTTGATTATTTTTGAATTTTTCAATTTTATTGCCAATAAAATTTTCGTCAATGGCTTTTTTATTGTTATTAAATTTGCCAAACTAAAGTTGGTTTTACAAAATTTCTAATCGCGGAAATACTGCCTTCGGCTCATTAATTTGATGCCCAACTTTTAAAAAATCAGTAAGATTGGCAAAATTGCGATTATTATTTTCAACATTGAGCAAATCTAAAATTTTGTTGGCGCTTACGGGCACAAAGGGCGTAAGTAAAATAGCGATGAGACGAAGTGCTTCCGCGGTTTCGTGAAGCGAAGCGTTCATCTCGTCAATTTTTCCTAATTTTTTCAAATTCCACGGCGCGGTGTCGTTGAATTTTTTGTTGACTAAATTAGCAAAATCAACCACGGCTTGAATGGCTTTATCAAAGGCCAAAGCCTCGAAAGCTTGAAAATAATTTTCGATAAAGGGCTCGATGTGAGTGTGTGAATGCTCAACTCCCGCAGGGATTTTGGCGTCACAATTTTTGTAAATCATCGCCAAACTGCGTTGAACAAGATTGCCAATATTGTTGACGAGTTCAGCGTTGACTCGAGTAATTAGATGCGTGCGCGAATAGTCGCCATCATTGCCAAACGGCACTTCGCGTAATAAAAAATAACGGAAATAATCGACGGCCGTGGCGTTTTCGCAACCAAAAGATTGAATCCACTCGATTTCGGTGAGCGGGTCGATAACATTGCCGACGGATTTAGAAATTTTTTGTCCTTCATTGGTCCACCAACCGTGGGCGTAAACGCCATAAGGCACATTAATTTCGGCGGCCATTAAAAAAGCCGGCCAATAAATGGCGTGAAATCTTGCGATATCTTTGCCGACAATATGAAGTGGCGAGTGCGAAGCGTCGTTCCAAAATTTTTTATAATTAGCGTTTTCTTCAGCAAAACCAAGGGCTGAGAGATAGTTGGTCAGAGC
>CAJBXX010000266.1 GCA_903959715.1 uncultured Alphaproteobacteria bacterium
CTTAATTTTTTAAAATGATTTTGAATATTTGAAATCTTCCCAAAATTTAATTTTTTTTATTATGAAAAAACACCTATTATTATCTCTATCTCTTCTTTTAGTTTCGTTAACTTCTGCCAATGCTAAATCTGATTTTTATGCTGGCTTTGATATACAGCGTCAAGATCTTAATCTAAAAACAACTGCTTCGTATCAACTTTCTGACGGTTCGCTTTACAAGCCGTCGATTTCAAAATTTTATGAAACTAAAAGTTATAATCCAAATCTTTTCCTCGGCTACAAAGCTAATCAAAATCTTGATATTGAGCTAGGATATTCAATGACCGAAGAAGATAAAAGAAATAATTCAATGGGAATTGTTTCTTACGACCCCTTAACAGGTGATGCTTATGATGTATCTACAAAAACAACTTTAAAAACTCAAAACATTACGCTTGATTTTAAACCATCTTATCAAATTGATCAAAATAATTCATTATATGGAATTTTGGGAGTTAGTTATTTGCAAATTAAATTGCGTGATAGTTTATATACTCATGAAGAAAGTACCGTTAACTACAAAAGAAATATTTTAACGCATGCCGTCGGTGTTGGTTATAAATTAAAAATCAATGATGATTTTTCATTTCGTAGTCAGCTCAAATATTCTTATTTAAATAAAGAAATTGGTGATTCTGATGTTAAAATAAAAAGCTTAACCCAATTAGCTGTTGGCGTTGCTTATAATTTCTAAGATTATTAAAAATTTTCAATTACCCTTATCTCGCCTCAAATTCAATTTAACAAGAGGCGAGATATGGATATCAAAACTACTCATGCCATCCCCCAGCTCAAGTCCTTTTTAAAGAAAAGCGACGAAGCGACAAAGAATAATTTCTTGAATCTATTAAAACCATTCGAATTTTATAATTTTTCAAATCTTTAATATTTCTGAAGCATAAACCTAAAAAAATTTCATAAAAATTCTTGCACTTTTTAACTTATTAGCCAAAATAAAAAATATTATTAGCCCAATTAAATTATAAATTTAAATTATAGGTTTCACATGGAACAAAAAGCCACATTAGCAAAATTTAGCGATAAAAAACTCGGACGCGGTCTCTCAGCTTTACTTGGAGAGAGTAAGGTAAAATCGCCTTTATTTAATCCGGAAAATCAAGACGCCGTTGAAAAAATTAGTCTTAAAAAAATTCGTGCCGGCGTTTATCAGCCACGCCAGAATTTTGAAGAAACCGAATTGCAAGATTTGGCCGAATCGATCAAGGAGCATGGCGTAATTCAACCAATAATTTTACGCAAAACCGAAGATGATTTTTATGAAATTATTGCCGGAGAACGCCGTTTTCGTGCCGCGAAAATCGCCAATCTCACCGAAATTCCAGCGATTATTAGAAAATTTTCCGACAATGATGCCTTGGAAATTGCCATTATTGAAAATGTGCAACGCTCCGATTTATCGCCGACCGAAGAGGCTCGAGGCTATCAAAGATTGATGAAAGAATTTTCTTACACTCAAGAAATTGTTTCTAAAAAAGTTGGTAAAAGTCGTGCTCATATTGCCAATTTATTGCGTTTGTTAACTTTGCCCGAAAAAGTTCGTGAATATTTGGATGGCAAGCAAATTTCGATGGGTCATGCTCGTGCCATAATTAACTCAATTAATCCCGAAGAATTGGCAAAAAAAATTATTGCCAAAGGTTTGAATGTTCGTGACGCCGAAGAAATTGTTCGCGACGAAAAAATCGAAAAAGCCAAAAGAACTCCGGTGCTAATTAGAACTGAATCGCGGATTAAATTTATTAATAGCGAGCATTTGGTTGCCCTAGAAAACCAAATCTCGGAGCTGTGTGGCATGGAATGTAAAATTTCATATAATGGCTTCAAGGGCGTTGGTAAAATCATCATGAAATTTGATGAAATTGAAAAAATTTCAAAATTAATTTCAAAACTTGAAGAATAATTTTTTAAAATTCTAATCAATAATTTTTGTTCTTTTAAAAATTTTGTGAAAGTTTTTAGTGGTTTGTTCAATAACTTTTTCGACTTCTAAATTTTTCAATTTAGCAATAAATTCCGCCACAAAAAAAGTAAAAGCTGGTTGATTTATTTTACCGCGATGAGGCATTGGCGCTAAATAAGGCGAGTCGGTTTCGATTAATAAAAATTCAAGCGGAATTTCTTTAACAATTTTTTGCAAATCTTCGGCATTTTTGAAAGTAACTATCCCAGCAATTGAAATATAAATTCCTAAATCTAAAGCGCATCGTGCCAATTCAGGTGAGCTTGAAAAACAATGCAAAAGAGCGGGAAATTGTTGATTTCTTTGTGTGTTTTTTAAAATTTCCATCATATCATTGTCAGAGTTGCGAGCGTGAATTATCAAGGGCAAATCGCTTTTTGTGCTCGCCTCAATATGCTCCAAAAAAGATCTTTTTTGTAATTCAATTTGGCTTAAATCGTGATAATAATCGAGCCCGGTTTCGCCAACCCCAATAATTTTAGGATTTTTTTCACAAATTGCTAAAATTTGTGAAGCAGTTCTAAACTCTTCAACGCTTACATTACAAGGATGCAAACCTACTGAAGCATAAATATTTGGATTGCTTGCGGTATATTTTAAAATTTTTTCAACGGAACTAATTTTTGTGCAAATTGTTTGCAAAATTTTAACATTTTTTTCTTGGCAATTTTCTAAAATCTCTTCAAGTTTAATGCCTTTTTCTTCTATCAGGTCTAGGTGACAATGGGTATCAACAATATAATTATACATTTTTTTCGAGACGAATTTGAGTTGAAGAAATATTTAATTTTCGACTATGAAAAATTGAAAATTTTGGCAATTTTTTCGATTTATTTTTATATTTTTTGTAAAGTTTTATGGCTTTAAAATTACTAGTTTTTTTTAAATAATTATCACGCGAAAAAATGGCAAATTCAATTTTGTAAATAAGATTTTTAAAATCGTGCCAATGATGGAAATCCTTGAGATTATCGGCACCCATCACCCAAATAAATTCATAATTTTTGTATTTTTTTTGTAAAGAATTTATTAAATCAATACTATAAAAATTATCGATTTTTTTGACATAAATTTTTGGATTTTTTTGCGTAATTATTTGACAATTTTTAAC
>CAJBXX010000267.1 GCA_903959715.1 uncultured Alphaproteobacteria bacterium
AATAAAAACAAAAAATAAATTTTTTATTTGTGATTCATAATAAGAAAAACAACATATTTATTCTCACAAAAAATGAATTAATTTTAGAACTTCTTAGCCTAGGTTTTAAAAGGTTTGTTGCCACCCAAATATGGGGTTGGATTTATGCAAAAGGCATAGTAAATTTTTCTAAAATGTCTAATGTTTCAAAAAAAACCATCGATGTTTTAAATGACAAATTTTTGTTTGAAAGATTGACAGCTATTAATTTAACAAGGTCTTTTGATAATACAATAAAATTTTTGGTGAAGCTTGCAGATGGTCGCGAGGTAGAATCTGTCTACATCCCCGAGATTGACAGAGCAACATTGTGTATTTCTTCTCAAGTTGGTTGCACTTTGTCTTGTAAATTTTGCCATACCGGAACGCAAACTTTAGTTCGCAACCTAGAGCCTCATGAAATAGTAGCCCAAATAATTTTAACCAAAGATTTAATAAATGATTGGGATTCTAAAAATCGTAAACTCACCAACATAGTATTCATGGGCATGGGCGAGCCTTTTTTTAATTATGAAAATGTTGCTAAAGCTTTAGAAATTATTTGCGATCCCGAAGGTTTAAATTTTTCTAAAAGACGAATTACCGTTTCAACTTCGGGTTTAGTCCCCGAAATTTTGCGTTGCTCAAAAGAGTTAAAAGTAAATTTAGCCATATCGCTCCACGGCACGAATGACAGGCTTAGAACCGATATAATGGCGATTAATAAAAAATATCCATTACATGATTTGTTGAGTGCTTGCAAAACTTATAATCAAGAAAATCCACAACAAAAAATAACTTTCGAATATGTGATGCTTCGAGATATAAACGACAAAGATGAAAATGCTTACGAACTGGTCAAACTCATCAAAAAATATAATCTCAACTGTAAGGTCAATCTTATCCCTTTTAACAAATGGAATGGATGCGAATATGACACTTCCAATATCGCTCAAACCAAAAAATTCCAAGAAATTTTGAAGAAAAATGATCTAATTTCAACGATTCGTAAAACCCGCGGTGATGATGTTTTGGCAGCTTGCGGGCAATTAAAATCAGACTCGGAAAGGGTTAAAAAATCTTCGTTGAAAGATCAAAAAATTGATGATTAATTTTTATTTTCAACAACTACATTTTTAATTCATTTACAATTAAACTATTAACAATTACTTTAACATTATTAATCCAAAAAATTTTTTTTGTTGTTTTATTTTTAACTCCCAAAAATGCAAAATACATCTGGGGAAATAACTTTTGAAGCCCCACCCACCGCTTCCGAAACTCAAGAATTTAACTCCACTCAAATATTGCATGATTACATTAGTTATCTTCAAACATCAACTGCTAAAAATTCAGAAGTTGATGATAATTTGAAAAAACTCGATTCTTTAATTAAAAATAAAACCAAGCCCGCCAGTTTATTTTATTTTCTTTCGCCAACAAATCCTTTAAAAAAACCTCTTACAAAAATAAAAGAAAATCATTCATTCTGGAAGCAAAAAGATGCGGAAAGGCCTTCAGAACAAAATAGCACTATTCAATCAGTAAAAATCAGCATTGCCAAAACTTTAAAATCTTATAGAAAATATTTTTTAGCTAGATTCCCCAATGATACAGATATGATATCTATTTGCAGTAACTTTGCTTTGGGTGGCCCACTATTTCGAAGCCTCATTGATTCCGATAATGTTACAAATCTTAATAAAGTTGGGGTTGCAATAGATGCTTATTTAGTAAAATTAACAATAATGTCAGAGTCAACCGAAGCAGGTCAAAGTAGCGATGAAATTAAAAAGTGTTTATTGACTTACCCAGGCGATCCTTCATCTTCAGATCCAGTTGATCATTCTTGTATGGATGGAGCTATTCAAAGAATTCAAAATGCAATTTTTGGATTAAACGCAACATCAATTGAAGTAAGAGTTGCTAAAGAATTTATTGATAAATCCGCTACACAATTAGTAGGAGCATCTACCCCCCTGAACAATCAAATTCATTTGCCACCTTTTTTACTTTCATGTTTAACAATAAATTCACAAGAAATTGCAAAAATTGATGGGTCTTTCGCTTCGGCAAGTATTTTAATGGAATTAAAAGATAGGATATCCTTTGGTTACAATTTTTACAAAGGAATTAATGCAGAATTATCGAAAGAAATTAGAATTCTAAGTGATAAATATGAACAATTACTCAATTCTCCACCCATAACTTTCAGAAAAATTAATGATTTTACAGAAAGTGCCAAAGTTTCTGGCTTTACTATCGATCCCAATACTTTATTTAAAGATAATTTTTTGGTCGAAGGGGATGTTTTTCAATCGCAAAATCTAAAAACCAAAAAAGAATTTAGTGATTCATTATTAACAACAAATAAAAATAGCGAAAGAATTGATTATTTGCGACACCTTCCACATCCGAATCATCTTTTTTCTGTAACCAAAACAACAAATGGTCAGTTAGAAACA
>CAJBXX010000268.1 GCA_903959715.1 uncultured Alphaproteobacteria bacterium
AGAAAATCTTGATTAAGCGGAACCTCTTTATATAAATCCAAATTTACAGCCACCTGATTATTAACCACTTGCGTTTCAACAAGATTTTCTGAATTTTTTGCCACTTCAATAATATTTTCACTAGGAATTTCATTTGGCATTGAAGCAAGAAAATCTTGATTAAGCGGAACCTCTTTATATAAATCCAAATTTACAGCCACCTGATTTTTATCCTCTTGTTTTTCAAAAAAATTTTCCGAAGTTTTTGCCACTTCTTCAACATTTTCATTGTTTTCATTTGGAGTTTTAATTGACATCGAAGCAAGAAAATCTTGAGCTGGCGTTATATTCAAGATTACTTTATTTTCATTTTGTGGCAAATCATTTTCAGATTTAAAATCAACAGAATTATTATCTAAAATTTCATTGTTTGCAGAAGGTAAATCATTATTTTTATTTTGAATTTTTTCTTCAATTTCATTAAATTCATCTTCAAATTTTTCATCAAGATATTTTTTTAAATTAACATCTTCCTCAATTATTTCATTGGATTTTTCATTGGAAATTTCTTGAGTTTTTTGGGCATTTTTTCTGTTAACTTCTTTTTCGAGCTCCATTAATTCTAAATCAATCGGATCAAGGTTTTTATTGGCTTCAAGATTATTTTCGTCAACATCATTTTCTTGATTTTCTTGATATTCAAAATCCTCTTCAAACTCTTCTAAATTTAACTCATCAGCGATTTCTTTTATTTTACTTTCGATTAGAATTTTTTGTCCTAAATTTTTAACATTTCCACTTTCGTCATCAATATCTAAATCTAGATTTTTTTGATAATCATCGCTGGCTTTTTGTTTAATTTTTTGATCAAATTTAATGGTTTTTTCTAATTTTTTTTCAGCATCAAAAATCAATTCGATATTAGTTTTATCAACAAAGACTCCATCAATCGCATTATTTTTAGAATCTTGACTAAAATAATTAACTGGGTCTTTATTTTCAGATTTTGATTTATTGTCAAACTTGTTAAGTTTGTTTTTAATCGCCTCTAATAAACTGGATGTATTGGTTTTATCTGCCATGAAAATAGCTAAAATTTCTTGAAATAAAATTTAATTGATGATTTATTAAAAATATAAAAATCTAAAAGACGATTCTCATTTTTATAACTATAAATTCAATTAGTTTTTTTAATAAATTCAATAAAAAAAATTATTATATCATGAAAAAAAATTTTGTGCGTTATTTGCTTTGGATAATTATTGGAATCATTGGAGCATCAGCCTTTGCGGGCATTGCTATTACTAGAGACGAAAAAATTTCTTCATTGTGGTTTATTGTCGCTTTTGCTTGTATTCAATTAATCGGATACAGATTTTATAGTTTATGGATTGCCACAAAAATTTTACACATTAATCCTAAAAAATTAACGCCGGCACAAAAAATTAACGATGGAAAAGATTATGTGCCGACAAATCGTTGGGTAGTTTTCGGACATCATTTTGCGGCGATTGCTGGACCAGGTCCGCTAATTGGTCCAACTTTGGCGGCACAATTTGGATATTTACCGGGAACCTTGTGGATTCTGGTTGGATCAGTTCTCGCCGGTGCGGTTCAAGATATGATAATTTTATTTTGTTCGATGCGACGCGATGGCAAATCGCTTGGCAAAATGATCGAAGATGAAATCGGCAAAGTTGCTGGCATTAGTGCGTTGATTGGCACTTTGGCGATAATTATAATTTTAATTGCCGTGCTTGGATTAGTGATTGTCAAGGCTTTAGCTCATAGCGCTTGGGGTTCTTTTACGGTATTGATGACGATACCAATTGCCATGTTGGTTGGAGTTTATATTTATCACATTCGACAAACTGGAGTGATTGAAGCCAGCATTATCGGCGTTTTTTTATTCTTACTTGCAGTCTACGGTGGCAAGGTTATTCACTATGATGAAAATTTAACAAAAATCTTTGATCGCGATCCAAAATTTATCGCGTTTTGTATTATTTTTTATGGATTTATGGCTGCGGTGTTGCCGGTCTGGCTCTTACTTACGCCTCGCGATTACCTTTCATCATTTTTAAAAATCGGCACAATTTTACTTTTAGCAATTGCCTTATTAATTTTTCAACCACAAATTCAAATGCCCGCTCTAACCAAGTTTATCGACGGTTCGGGACCAATTTTTAGTGGTAAAATTTTTCCATTTTTATTTATTACAATTGGATGCGGAGCAATTTCGGGTTTTCATTCTTTAGTTGCCTCTGGAACCACTCCAAAAATTATTTCGAGTGAAAATGACATTCGTTTAGTTGGCTATGGCAGTATGCTTCTCGAAGGTTTCGTTGGAATCATGGCGTTAATCGCGGCTTGCGTTCTTGACCCGGGAATTTTCTTCGCCATTAACTCTTCGGTGGCAAGTCTTGGAGCCGATGCCGTCGCCACTATCAATGGTTGGGGCTTTAAACTCGATGGTAAGGAAATGGAACTTTTAGCATCGCAAATGGGTGAAAATAGTCTTTATTCAAGAACGGGTGGAGCCCCGTCTTTAGCGGTCGGAATGGCAAAGATTTTCTCCTCAGCTTTTGGCTCAAATTTACTCGCAATGTGGTATCATTTTGCCATAATGTTTGAAGCGATTTTTATCCTCACAACTCTCGATGCCGGAACCCGCGTCGCTCGTTTTATGCTCGAAGATTTGTTAAAATTTCGCGATAAAAAATTACATGAATCAGCTTGGGCTGGAATTTTCTCAAGCTTTGCAGTTGTTGGTTGCTGGGGCTATTTTCTATATGTCGGAGTGATTGATCCAAATGGTGGAGTTAACATTTTATGGCCACTTTTTGGCATGTCAAATCAAATGCTGGCGTGTATCGCTTTGACTTTGGCGACGGTGATTATTTACAAAAATAAAAAGCAAAAAATTTATTGTTTGGTCACCGCCCTGCCCCTTGCCTTCGTCACATTTACGACCACTTCGGCGGTTTTGATGAAAGTATTTTCGAGTGATTTGAAAATCGGTTTTTTAGCTTCAGCAAATGCTTTGAAAGAAAAATTATTAACCAATCAAATTGTTGACGAAACGCAAATAATTAACGCCGAAAAAATGATTTTTAATCAACAGCTCGTAGCTTTTATCGCTATGTTCTTTTTAATAATTTTGTGGATTGTAATTTTCGAATCAATCCGAAAAATCTTTTTTTGTAAAAAATAAATGAAAAAAATTTTAAACATTTTGAAAGAATTTAAAGAATATTTTTGTGGCGATTTTGCTTATAATAAATATCTTGAACAACAAAAAAAACATCACAAAAATTGCGAAACAATTTCCAAAAAACAATTTTTAAATAGCCGTCGCAATAACAAATGGAAGGGCGTAAATCGTTGTTGTTAAAATAAATAGATAGATTATAATTTACGCTCATTAATCACATTCAAGAATTAAATTTATGTTTAGAATTGCCATAATCGGGCGACCAAATGTTGGAAAATCAACGCTTTTTAATAAATTAATTGGCAAAAATTTTGCCATCACCGACGATACTCCGGGTGTTACTCGCGATCGCAAAGAGGCACAAGGAAAGCTTGGGCCACTTGAGTTTATCGCCATCGACACCGCAGGTTTAGAGCATCACATTACCGATGCTTCACTTGAAAAAAGAATGGTCGAGCAAACGCAATTTGCAGTTGATGATGCTGATTTATGTTTGTTCGTTGTTGATGGAAAATTGGGCTTAAATAATGATGATTTTTATTTCGCCGATTGGTTGCGAAAAATTAAAAAACCAACAATTTTAGTTGCCAATAAATGTGAAAATTTAAATGAAGAAATTTTCGGCAAAGAATTTTATAGATTAGGATTCGGCAAGCCTACTGGTGTTTCGGCTGAACATAAATTAGGTTTTGGTGATTTATACGACAAAATCGCTCCTGAAATTGAAAAATATGAAGAAATTTTTGCCGAATTAAATGTTAAAAATCAAGATTCTTTCGAGGAAGAAAATTTTATTGAAGAAGTCGATGAAATCAATGATTTAGAAGATGAAAAAGAAGATAAAAATCATCAATTTCAAATCGCCGTTATCGGCAAACCTAATGCTGGAAAATCGAGTTTTCTAAATAAAGTTTTGGGCAATGAACGCTTTATAACTGGGGCTGAAGCTGGCATTACACGAGATGCCATCGCGGTTGATTTTGAATATAAAAATCAAAAAATTCGTTTCATCGACACGGCGGGAATTCGCAAAAAAAGTGCCATTCATCAAAAACTTGAAAAGCTCTCGACCCTTGATAGTTATCGCGCCATCCGCTTTGCCCAAGTTATAATTCTATTAATCGACGCCAATTCTCTTCTCGATCACCAAGATTTATCTTTAGCGGGTCAAGTCTTGCGTGAAGGTCGGGCGTTGGTTTTTGCCATCAACAAAATTGATCAAGTAAGTGGCGATAAAGAAATTTTTATGCGTCAAGTTCGCGAACAAATTCAACATTTGCTTCCCGAAATTTCTGGAGCACCGATTCTTGGAGTCTCGGCGAAAACCGGTTATAATGTCGAAAAAACTTTGGATTTGGCGATAGAAACTTATAAACAATGGCAAACTTATATTCAAACTAACAAGCTGGTTGATTGGTTGAAAAGCGCGGAAAGCACTCATTCGCCAAAACTTTATAAGGGCAAGGCGATTAAATTAAAATATGCCACTCAAATTAAAAAACGCCCACCAACTTTTGCAGTTTTTACCAATCATCCCAAGCCTTTGGAGGGTTCATATCAACGATATTTAATTAATTCTTTGCGTGAATATTTTGCTTTAAATTTAACGCCGATTCGCCTTTATTTTCGTAAAAGCGACAATCCTTTTGCTGATCGTCAAGAAAAAACTTTTTCCAAAAAATTGCATAAACCTAAAAAATAAATTTGATTATTAAACAATATCATTTTTTAATTTAAATATTTCCAACTCTTCCAAAGCTCTTACGCTGTAAGCTTCTTTGCGATCATTTTTGGATATATTATTTTCAAGTGGTGCGAACAATCCAAAATTAATATTCATTGGTTGAAATGAATTTTCATCACCTCGTTGCGTTAGTGCGACATCTGGCGCAATATGGTTTAACAAGGATCCAATCGCTGTTTTATTTGACGGTCTTTGCAAATTTTTTGTTGAATTTTTAAGTTGATTAGCAATAAAAATTCCCGTAATTAAGCCCATGCTCGCTGATTCGACATAACCCTCAACGCCAGTAATTTGCCCCGCGAAATAAATATTTGGAAATTTTTTAAAGCGCCCAAATTCATCGAGCAATTGCGGTGAATTTATAAAAGTATTGCGGTGAATCCCGCCAAATCTAGCAAATTCAGCATTTTCTAATCCAAAAATTTTGCGAAAAACTCGTTGCTGTTCGCCATATTTCATTTTAGTTTGAAAACCAACGATATTGTATAAAGTCGCTTGCTTGTTGTCTTGACGCAATTGAACCACAGCGTAAGCTTTCTCTTTGCGTTGACGCAGTGGCGTTCCGATTGGCGATTTTTCAAAATGCGGATTAGTTAAGCCAATTGGCTTCATCGGTCCATAACGCAAAGTATCAAGCCCACGCGAAGCCATTTCTTCAATTGGCAAACAGCCGTTAAAATATGGAGTATTTTTTTCCCATTCTTTAAATTCGGTTTTTTCACTTTTTAACAAATCATCGACAAATTCTAGATATTGATTTTGATCAAGTGGACAATTGATGTAATCAAACCCTGATCCCTTGTCATATCTAGATTGAAACCATGCTTTAGAAAAATCAATCGAGTCTTTAAAAATTATCGGCGCGATGGCATCAAAAAATGCTAAATGTTTTTCATCGGTATGTTTGAGAATTGATGAGCTAAGAGCGTCAGAGGTTAGCGGACCGGTGGCGACAACCCAAATTTCATTTGAATCAATCGGTAATTCTTGAATTTCTTGACGCGAAATTTTAACTTTTTGTGTTTTTAAAAGTTCATTTTCAATAAATTTAGAAAAGCCGTCGCGATCGACTGCCAAAGCCGATCCAGCCGGCACTTTATTAATTTCCGCCGAACGCATTATCAACGAATCGAGTTGACGCATTTCTTGATGAAGCAAGCCGATGGCAGTGCTAATTTCATCGCTTCGCAGTGAATTTGAACAAACTAATTCGGCAAAATCTTGAGTGCGATGAGCAAAAGTTTTACGATTTTCATTACGCATTTCAAAAATTTCAACTTCAAAACCTCTTTTAGCGAGTTGCCACGCACACTCGCTACCAGCAAGCCCCGCTCCGATAATATTTATTTTTGTCATCAATTTTATTTTTCAATTTAATCATTTTTATGATTTTATTCTAATTTAAATACATTAAATTTGCTAACTCAAATTTAGCTTTCAGTTGAATCGCTTCGGGCGAAGTAAATTCGCCCATTAGCGATGAGATTTTAATAAATTTGATTAGGCTATTTTTTTGAACGCAAAGAGTCTATCAATGGGAGAGCTAAAGCCCCGCGTATTCTTTACAAAAATTATTAAAACGGCAAGCCTAGCGCCCTACTCCGAGCTGATTTTTTTTGCATTAATGGATTTGAGCCATCCATCATTGAATTTGTCATTGGATCGCCTCCACTTTGATTTGGATCGCCTTGTTGCATCATCATTTGCGACATCGGATCAGGAGAACCGCCTTGCGATTGACCGCCTTGTTGCATCATCATTTGCGACATCGGATCATTCGCCATATTCGGCATCATTTGTGGCGATGGAGTACTAAATTGAGGCATTGATCTTTGAGGCATGGAAGTCATTGAAGAATTGGCATCATCATATCCGCCGACTTCAAAGCCCTGCATCGGCTTAACATTTTTATCATTGGGCATTACAGTTGATTGACGAGTTTTGCCGTTGGTATAAGTTTGCATATTATAAACACAAACTATATCGCTACCATTACGCAAACTATATTGCGGGGCAACTTTCTCAACAATCATGTAATTACCAGCAATTCTATAATTTACTAAAGATTCAAAGCCTTCGGAATCAACTGAGTAAATCGCTGGAACTTCGGAGTTTTTTGAATTAAATTGGAAGTAAGTGAAAACGCCATCATCAAATACTTTAGAAGGTGCGATGGTTTTCTCGCCGGTATATTGATAATTGAAATTATAATTTGATAAATCACGCATATCAGGCTCATCGGAAGGCGGAGTTTTGGCGAATTCAACTAAATTTTTATCTTTATCATCTGGATAAGAAAACTTAACGACAAAAATTAAATCCTTATCATTCAAACCCCTCGCCTCTTTGGCTACAAGCTCAAAATGATAAACTCTTTTACTACTTAAAACTGTCATGTTTGTTTCGGAATTATCTTCGCCAACCGGCTTTAAAAAAATACGATTATCAAGAGTTTCAACAAGCCACAAAGTTGGATTGCCCATCGAAATGGTATTTATAGTTTCTCCCGCTTCAAATTCGATGAATCCTTGATAAGTGTAATGACCAAAATAACGATAAAGTTCATTAGGATTATAAACATAACTGCGAAATTTTTTTTCACTTCCGAGATAGCGTGGAAGCTGAGCGGAATAAGAATTACAAGGCAAAAAAGAAAGCATCATAAAAATATTTAACAATAAATAAAAATGCTTTGAATTGCGATTCTTTAAAAAAAATATTTTTGATAAATTAATTTTATTAATCATAGAATTTTAAATATTAGTGTGTTTTTTAAATCTATTTTTTGTATTTAATATTTTTTAAAACT
>CAJBXX010000269.1 GCA_903959715.1 uncultured Alphaproteobacteria bacterium
ATCATTTAGATTTTTTTACTTATAGATAAAAATTATTTTATGAAAAAATACCCACTTAAAGCATTTTCATTAATTGAAATTTCGGTCGTGATCGTAATTATCGGCATATTAATTGCCGGCATTTCCTCAGGCGTCGATCTTTTTTACGATTTTAAATTATCGACAGCACGATCTTTAACCAAAAATTCTCCCGTCCCAAGAATCGAAGGTTTATTCACATGGATTGAAACGACATCGCTCGAAAGCTTTTCACCCGCTCCCAAGGATGGTGCTTCGATAGATTTAATAAAAGATCTTAGTTTTAAAATGGATAAAGCTAATTTCGTTCAAACGGGTGTCGATGGCTTAAAGCCAATTTACAAACAAGGAAATCTAAATAACTTACCCGCTCTTTATTTTGATGGCTCTAACGATTTTCTTGTGTCGGAAAAATCTTACACTTCTAGCATTTTTTCAAATAATCAAGTTACGATTTTTGCGGTTATAAATTATTTGGGTAGCACTAATACGGTTGTTTTTTTAAAACATGAATTAGCACCTTATAGAACCGGATTGGAAATTAATAGTGGAATGGTTAGATTTGATTTTCCAAAAAATATTAGCAATGGCACAAGCAATATAACCGGAACATCATCGATAATTAATAAAAACATCATTATCACCGCCATTGCCAACAATATTAATCAAAAATTATACATTAATTCTAACCTTGAAGCATCGATTTCCAATGCCATTGCTACACCTTCGATATCATCAGCCTTAATTTATCTTGGCTCACATAATGAAGGTGTTCTTTGCACTAAATTCAATTTAGGCGAATTAATTATTTATGATCGAGCATTAAGCGCCAAAGAGTTAGATTCGGTCACAAAATATTTGTCAAAAAAATGGGGAATAAAAATATAATGAAAAAATACCCACTTAAAGCATTTTCATTAATTGAAATTTCGGTCGTGATCGTAATTATCGGCATATTAATTGCCGGCATTTCCTCAGGAATTGATTTATATCAAGAATATAGAAGCACCGTCGCAAGATCACTCACCACTAACTCTCCCCTTATTCGTATTAATGATTTGGCAATGTGGATTGACGCAAGTTCAGTTGAAAGTTATCAAACTTTACCAAAAGATGGAGTGAAGATAAATTTATTAAAAGATATCAAAACTTCTCGTGACAAAATAAATTTTACTCAAAGCGTCGTATCGAAACAGCCAATATATAGAAACTCCTTGATTAACGGCGTTGGCGGAATCGAGTTTGATGGAATAGATGATTATATGACCTCCGAAAATAGCGTTTTATCTCAAAATATTAGTCAACTTGGACAAATCACTATTTTTATGGTGACAAATATTTTAACCAGTAGCGGAACTGGAGTTTTTTTTAAATTTGAAACAGGGTTGTCAAGAGTTGGTTTTGAAATTAATAATGGCAAAATAAGATTCGATTTTCCAACGGGGGCTTTTAATGCAATTACCAACAATGTTTTATCAAATAAAAATCTTATTATAATGGCAACATCTGATAAAATTAATCAAAAACTTTTTATAAATAATCAATTGGCAACCTCTCTTACAAATAGCAATGGTCTATCCAGCAACTTAAGTAGCCCACTTTTATTGGGAATACATAGTGATTATACAAGTTTATTAACAAAATTTAACTTAGGTGAATTAATTATTTATGATCGAGCGCTCAATGATAGGGAAATAAATTTAATCACCGCATATTTATCAAAAAAATGGGGAATAAAAATATAATTCATTTTTAAAAATTAAAAATTATACTCATTTCATAAATATTTAATTTTATAAACGCCTTAATGACCAACGAAAATCCAAACCTCAACCCTAATAAAATTGAAGAAGAGCGTCATGATAATTTCTTACGCCCAAGCTTTCTTGGAGATTTTATCGGACAAGAAAAACTCAAAGAAAATTTAGAAATTTTTTTAAATTCCGCCAAAAGTCGCAACGATTCTCTCGATCACACTTTGTTTTACGGACCACCTGGGCTCGGCAAAACAACTTTGGCACAAATTATCGCTCATGAAATGGGCGTCGGCTTTAAAAGCACTTCGGGACCAGTAATTTCTAAGTCGGGAGACTTAGCGGCGATTTTAACAAATTTGCAAGCCGGCGATATTTTATTCATCGACGAAATTCATCGTTTAAATAAAAATGTTGAAGAAATTTTATATTCGGCGATGGAAGATTTCAAACTCGACATCATTATTGGCGAGGGTCCGTCGGCGCGCGCCATTAAAATTGATTTGCCAAAATTTACTTTAGTTGGCGCCACCACTCGTCTCGGAGCTATCGCCAATCCTCTTAAAGACCGCTTCGGAATCCCTCTACGAATTAATTTTTATAATGTTAATGAACTCGAACAAATCATCGAAAGAGACGCTAAAATTTTAAATATTGGCATCGAAATTTTAGCGGGCAAAGAAATCGCCAAACGCTCGCGTGGAACGCCCCGCATCGCCATTCGTTTGTTAAAAAGAGTGCGTGATTTTGCCATCAATGCTAAACAAGAAATTATTACCCAAAAAATTGCCGATTACGCTTTGACACAACTAGAAATTGATAATTATGGGCTCGACGCTTCCGATCATCGCTATTTGCGATTTATCGCCGAAAATTATCGTGGTGGGCCGGTTGGCATCGAAACAATTGCCTCGGCGATTAGCGAAGAAAAAGACACCGTCGAAGATTCAATCGAACCATATTTAATTCAACAAGGCTTTATCGAAAAAACCCCGCGCGGTCGCGTTATCACCGAAAAAACTTGGAATATTTTTAAAAATTTATGACCCAAAAAAAAATTTTATTAATCATCACCGGAAGCATCGCTTGTTATAAATCCATCGAATTAATTCGTTTGCTCAAAAAAAAATCTTTTGAAGTCAATTGCATTTTGACCAACGGCGCCAAGGAATTTATCACTCCACTTTTAGTTTCGGCAATTTCTGGAACCAAAACTTTCGACCAATTATTTTCCGTCGATGATGAAATTTCGATGGGCCACATTAATTTATCAAGACAACATGATTTAATCGTGATAGCCCCCGCGAGCGCTGATTTCATTGCCAAAATCGCCAATGGTTATGGTGACGATTTAGCGAGTGCCACGATTTTGGCGAGCGATAAAAAAACTATTTTCGCACCCGCCATGAATGAAAAAATGTGGCTTAACGATATTACGCAAAAAAATATTGCGAAAATTTTACAAAATAATTTTGTAATGATTGAGCCCGAAAAAGATGTTTTAGCTTGTGGTGAAGAAGGTTTTGGCAAAATGGCGTCGCCTGAAAAAATCGTCGAAAAAATTGAAAATTTTTTCAAAAATCAAAATATTTTAGCGGGAAAAAATATTTTAATCACCGCCGGCTCAACCATTGAGCCCATTGACCCCGTTCGGTTTATTGGCAATAAATCTTCGGGAAAACAAGCTTTAGCAATCGCTAAAATTTTAAGCGAAATGGGCGCCAATGTGCAATTAATTGCTGGCAATTTAACGCAAGAAATTAAAACTTCTTTAAAATCAACAATTCTTGTCAATACTGCACAAGAAATGCTTGAAGCTGTAAAAAGTTCACTAGATTCAATAGATGTTTTTATCGCTTGTTCTGCGGTCGCCGATTATCGCGTTAAAAATTATTCATCGCAAAAAATTAAAAAATCTAATGTTCAAAATTTAACTTTAGAACTTGAAAAAAATCCCGATATTTTAGCATTTGTTGGAACGGCACCAAACCGCCCCGCTCTAGTGATTGGCTTTTGTGCTGAAAGTGAAAATTTACTTGAAAATGCCAAGCAAAAATTAATAAATAAAAATTGCGATTTAATCGTTGCCAACGATATTGTTGATGGCAAAATTTTTGGCAGTGATTTCACTACGGCTTATTTTGTTGAAAAAAATCATCATAGCAATTTATTCAACGGCACCAAGGTTCAACTGGCACAAAATCTCGCTAATATTATTGCTGAGAATTTTGGGCTTTAATGATAAAGGGAATTTGCGAAATAGTAAATATCATCGAAATCGTCATCATGCCGAAAACTTTAAATTGCACCCAAAAATCGGTGGAGAAATTTCGCCAAATAATTTCATTTAAAAAAGCCAAAGCACAAAAGAAACAAGCCCATCGAAACGACATGATTTTCCAGTTTTTTAAACTTACTTTAATTTGCTCACCAAGTAAATATTTTAACATTGGTTTTTGTATAAAATTTCCATAAAATAATATTCCAGCAAAAATTAAATTAATAATTGTTGGCTTGATTTTAATAAAATATTCATCTTCAAAAAAAATTGTTAATCCACAAAAAAATCCCAAAATTAACGCGGAAAATGTGGCAACTTTTGGAATTTTGTTAGTTAAAATATAGCTGGCAATAATTGCTATAAAAGTTGTGAAAAGCATTGCTAGAGTAGCGAATAATAGC
The DNA here is from genome assembly GCA_903959715.1 of uncultured Alphaproteobacteria bacterium. Classification (GTDB taxonomy): domain Bacteria; phylum Pseudomonadota; class Alphaproteobacteria; order Rickettsiales; family UBA1997; genus CAILUF01. Next base: position 4,455 of record CAJBXX010000269.1, read on the forward strand.
TTATCGTAAACCGTTGAAAATTTATAACAAACAAAAAAAATTATTATCGGAAGATAATCATATAAAAATTTTGTGAGCCCTTCGGATTGCTTTTTTTTATTCATAACAAATAGCGTTTGGTTTAGCTTCTTCGCTTACGGTTAAAAGTGAGATTTTATAAACCATATTTGAATTTTGAATCATTTCGTCATAACGCGAATCACCTACTCTAAAATCTTGCGGAATATCGACAGTCCTGATTCCGCCGGCGGTCATGCCCATCAAAGTTCTTTCGATTATTTCATTAAATTTATTTCCGATTTCAAATTTTATGGTTGATTTATTAATGACATCGCCACTATTTTTGCTCATCAAACTATATTCAATCAAAACTTCGGAACCGCAAACCGCTTGTTTATTGCCAACGCCTTGACGAACTTCTTGAAAAGACAAATTCATTTTATCAACTTGTTGATCAAAATTTTGATTTGAATCTTTTTTTTGCAATTCTTCTTTTATTGCAGAAAAATTAGCCATATTTTTATTGGCAATTTCAATTGATTTGCCGATATTTTCTTTGTTAATGTGATAAGATATTGTTCGCGGATCATCCTTGGTTTTTTCAAAAATATAATAAAGCATTGCAAACATCGCGATTAATTTAACGATCGGCATTTTTAGCAAATTATTTATCCACATATTCTTTCAAATTTAATTTTCCTTGGCGAATTAAAGTTAATTTATTATCACTAATTTTAACAATAGTTGATGATATTTTGCTAGTTTTTTTTCCAGAAATTAATAAATCAAGATTTGTTAAATTTTTTTTAACCAAACTTGGCGAAGTACAAGCATTTTCAAAGGCTTTGTTGGCACTTGATACCGCTAAAATTCCATTATATTTTTCAAATAATTTTCTTATAAAAAAACTATCAACAATTCTGAATCCAATAAAATCATCATCAATATTATTTAGATTTTTTGCGAGAATTTTTTTAGCAAAATTAGTTGTTTTTAAAATAATGGTAATGCCACCGGGGGTATATTTATCAACGATTTCCTCGGCTAAATCATTAAAAATAAATAATTTTTTTGCACTTTTTAAATCTTTTAAAAATATTGCAATCGGTTTATTTTTTTCACGATTTTTTAATTGATATAAACGCTCAACAGCCATTGGATTCGTAGCGTCAACAGCCACTCCATAAACTGTATCGGTTGCAAAACAAATTACTTTTCCGCGTTGCAAAAAATCAATCGCCACCTCAACCGCATCAGATTTTTTTTGGTCAATTATTCGCATTTTAACATTGATTTTATTGGCTCGAAGCTTTTGCGATGAATTTCACAAATTCCGTGTTTTTTAATATTTTCAATATGATTTTTAGTGCCATAACCACTATGTTTGTTAAAATTATAAAGTGGAAATTTTTGATGATAATTTAACATTATTTCATCGCGATATTCTTTCGCTATTATTGATGCCGAAGCAATAGAATAGCTCTTTTGATCACCTTTTATAACTGGCTCGATTTGCAAAATTTCATCTTGTAAATCAAACGGCTTAAAATTGCCATCAACTAAAATTATTTTTGGAAAAAAATTATATTTTTTACAAAAATCTTGATAGGCATAAAGCATCGCCAACTTGGTGGCTTCAAGAATATTTATCTTATCAATTATTTTTTCATCAACAACGCCAATTCCAAATTTACAATTAATTTTTAAATCATCATAAAGTTTTTTACGCACATTTTTAGAAAGCTTTTTTGAATCATTAATTTCTGATGAAAAATTGTTTTGATTTAACATTACGCAAGAAGCCACAACTGGTCCTGCCAAGGGTCCTCGCCCCGCTTCGTCAATACCGCAAATTAAAGCTGTATCAAAATTATTTTCTATTAAAAAAGATGGTTGCATTGAATAAAAGTTTTTCTTAGAATTAACAAAAATAATAATATTCGAATTTTATTAATCATTTAATATTTTATAAACATGTCTTTTTCCAAAAAAAATCAAAAGCCGTCTAGTTTGAAACTAGTAATCGCTTCTGTTATTATTGCATCAATAGCTGGATTCGCTTATTTCAGCGTTACTAAAAAAAATGAAAAAAGTGATGATAGCAAAAAAGAAGCAAGCACAGAAACAGCCAACGAAACTAAATCTACTGGTTTAGATCCGGACAAAGATGTCTCTGATGTTAAAGATGTCGAAGAAGTTGTCGCTAAATGGATCGAAGCCAATCCTCAAGCTATCATAAATTCTGTGCAAAATATGCAGAAAAAAATGATGGAAGAGCAATCAAAAAATGCTCAAAAAAATATCGGCGAGAAAAAAGAAGAATTGTTTAACGACGCAAACTCTGCAAAATTCGCTCCAGAAGGCTACGATGTTTCAATCGTTGAATTCTACGATTATGCTTGCGGATATTGCAAAAAAGCTCAAACAACAGTCGATGCATTATTAAAATCTGACAATAAAATTCGCGTAATTTACAAAGATTTCCCAATTCTCGGCGAGACTTCACAAGAAATGTCCAAAGTTTCTGTCGCTGTCAATATCATCGCTCCAAATTCTTTCAGAAAATTTCATGACGCATTGATGAAAACCAACGAAAGAGGCAAATCTGCTGCTTTAAAAGCTGCAAAATCAGTTGGAATTGACACTAAAAAACTTGAAGAAACTTTAAAAAACGAAAAAAGTCAAATTGAAAAAATTATCCAAGATAATATCGCTCTTGGAACTTCAATCGGAATCAATGGAACTCCAGGTTTCGTAGTAGGCGAAGAGCTTATTCCGGGTGCTATGGAAATCGCAACTTTCAAAGAAAAAATTAGTGCTTTAAGAGCCAAATAATAACCAAAAATTCTCACCAGCCCAAGCTTTTTTAAAATAAAAGCTTGGGCTTTTTTACAACAATTTAATACCCCCTCTCACTTTGGAAATCAACGACTTATCGGATAAACAAAAACAAGTTATAGAATTATTTCTTCAAGGCAAAAATTTATTCATCTCTGGTGGTGCTGGTTGCGGAAAATCTTATTTACTAAATTTTTTAAAAAGAAATTTTGCCAATAATGGCTTAGAAATAACCGCCAGCACTGGCATCGCCGCCGTAAATATCGGTGGCTCAACCATTCATTCTTGGGCGGGAATTGGCTTAGCTAATCAGCCAATTGAACAAATTGTTGAAAATATTTTTTTACCAAAATTTTCAAAAGTTCGACGCAAAATTATTAAAACCAAAACGCTGGCGATTGATGAAATATCTATGATTTCGCGTGAAGTTTTGGAAATTTTAGATCAAGTTTTTCGCGCAGTGAGAGGCAATGAAAAACCAATGGGCGGGATGCAAATGTTATTTTTTGGAGATTTTTTACAACTTCCTCCAATCAATCGCGACAACACTTCATCAAATTTTTGCTTTGATTCAAAAACTTGGGACGACCTCAATTTTCA
>CAJBXX010000270.1 GCA_903959715.1 uncultured Alphaproteobacteria bacterium
AATTCAAGTTGCGAAGTAATTAAATCGAGGCGACCGCTGTCAATCCCGCGATTCCGTAGTAACGAAAAGCTACCGCCAATTCGATATTCACCTTCATCATTGGTTAAATTATTGCCATCATAATCGGCAAAAGTGCCGAATGATTTACGGTAACCGCCGTAAATTTTACTGCCCAAAAATCCATTTTGTTTTTCGAGCGAAATATCGTTAATTTTGCCGTCGTAAAAGCCTCGACTTTTATCTTGATATTGGTTTTTAATTTTGACATCAAAAAATCCTAAACTTTCCAAAACTTTGCCTTCTTTATTCGCAACTTTTTCATAAAAATTTAAAATTTGTGGATAATTTTTTTGCGATGATTCAATAATTTTATTGACGAGAAGAGGGGGGTTTGATTCTTTATTTTGTAGAGCATTTTCGGCAAAAGATTGATTACAAAAAATAACAAAAAAACTAAAATAATAAATTTTTTTTAGTAAAAAAAATCTGAGATTTTTTCGTTTATTTTTCATAATTAATAAAATTTTTAGGCATTGTTTGCTCATTGAAATCAGGCGGAAAGCCGTTGATTTGACGCCATAATTCATAACCTAATTGGACGCTATCAAGCAAAACCCAACCGTAAACTTTGGCGCCGTGATTTAGAAAACGCGTATCGGGCCAATTTTCATCTGGATCTTTAACGGCGATGATGCGAAATTTACCATTTTCGGAAACCGCGGAATCAACAGCGGAAACGATGGCGCCGAATGTCCCGACGGCAATTTCGGGCCAACCGCTAAATTGAATGGCAGGCCAGCCTTCAAATTGAATACGAATTTTACGCCCTTTATAAATTAATGGAATATCGTTGCCACTTACATAGAGTTCAATCGCGGGGTCTTGTAAAATTGGTGCAAAACTGGCGATTTTGTCACCCATTTTTACCGTGGTTGAATTGTCCGATGCCAAAACTTTTAAAATTACGCCGTCGCGCGGTGCGGTCACGAGTTGACTTTCTTGACGCGATAATTTTATCGAAGCTTCGGCGACTTCGCCTGCGACATGTTCAACATTTGATAATAATTTTTTATATTCGATTTTGGCATCTTCAACATTTTTACGCGATGAAAGCCCTTTGCGAAATAATTCTTCTTGGCGATTGAAGTTGATTTTAGAGGTGTCGGAAGCAATTTTGGCGACTTCAAATTTGCGTTCTTTGGCGCTTTTTTCTAATTTAAGGCGTTCAATAATTTGTGGATCATTATCGACAATTTCAACTAATTTATCACCAGCTTTAACCCTAGAGCCGTCAGTCACGAACCACTGGTTAATACGACCATTTACCGTGGCATTAATGCTTTGAGCGCGATTATTTGGATCAAGCGCAATAACATAGCCAAAGCCTCTGGCAGTTTGGCGCCAAGGCGTTACCGTTAAAATCAAAATTAACGCAACCAAACTTATCACAATAATCTTTTTTAAAGATTCAATTGGTCGCGGAATTTGAATTTGATTTAATGTTTTAAAAGATTTTCTATCCATTTTTAATTATTTAATTAAATTTGCTTTCGCAAATTTAGTTTTTAGTTGAATCGCTTCGGACAAAATAAATTCGTCCATCCGCGATAATTTTTTGGTTTTAATTATTAAATAATTTTTAACATTATTTATGGCTTCGTCGCTTTTGGCTCCTAGTCCCGTTCTTCGCTAAAAATAGCCATTTAGGCTATTTTTTAATACGAAAAACTTTGCTCAAATTTATCTAAATCTTTAATCGATTTAAAGTTATGAATTTCATTTTCGGCAATAAAAATATATTCATCAAAATCAAGCATATCGTCGCGAAGATTAGAAAAATAAATCACTGTCGAATTATGATTTTTAGTTAAAAATTTAAGTATATTTTTGCGGGTCTTGAGCCCAAGCATATCAAGCACTTCGGTGATAATAATTATTTGCGGTTCTTGCAATAAAGAGCGAGCGATTTTTAGTAAAATTTTTTCCGATTCCGAAAGTGGATAACCAGTTGGAATAATTCTTAAATTCAAGCCTTCATTGAAGCGGTTTAAAGTTTTGTCGAGACCGGTAATTTGTAAAATTTCATTAATGCGTTTTTTGCTAATATTTTTATTGTTGAAAGTTAAATATTCTTCAACATTGCCTTCAAGAAAAGGTCCGTTATCAATCAAGGCAATTTTTGAACGCAAATGCGTAATATTAATATTTTCCATGTCGATATTGTTAAATTCTAAAGTGCCACGAACTGGCTTTCTCAGGCAATATAGAAGCTCAATTAAAATTTTTTGTGATGATAAATTTTGAGTTGAAATAATATAATTTTTATGATGTTTTAGTGAAAAATTAAATTTAAATTCGCGTTCAAAATAAATATCAACGACGCGATTAAATTTAATATCGATATGATTTTCTTCGATTTTTTCTGAGCCAATATTTTCTTGCGGAATATTGTAAAATTGTGAAAGTTTTTCGCAAGCGCCGACGACATCGTAAAAATTTTCAAAATCGCGTCCGAGTTGAGAAATTCCGTAAAGAGTCGTTGAAAGAATTAATTCGGAAGCAACTAATTGACCGATTGAAAGTTGACCCTTTACCACCAAATATCCGCCAAGAATTAATAGCAGAGAGCTGGCGATTGTGTAGAGTGCAAGCATTAAAGAAAATTGTGAAAAAAGTTGTAAAAAATGTAATTTGCGTTCTTTTAAATATTGCTCGGTGAGAAAATCAGTTTTGAAAATTGCATATTTTTGCCCAATTTCTGATTTGAATAAAACATTGTTGCGGGCAATATCTTCAAGCCATCCCGCCATATCATATTTGCGACGACTTGAATAAAATTTAGTGACAAAACCTTTTTTGCAAAATCCTCGCCAAATTAAAATTATGGCAATAATTATTAGCAAAGAAAAGACTAGTAAAATTGGATGATAAAACGCCACCAATATAAGCCCAGCAATGGTTTGCAAGATTAGAGTAAAACTTTTTATTAAGATTTTTGGCAAAGTTTTTTGAATAGTTATTACATCAAAAAAACGATTAACAAATTCGGTTTGATTGGATTCTTCGAAATTTTCATGACGAGCATTGATTGTTGATATAGTAATGTCGGCACTCATTTTTGCAAAAAATTTTCTTTGAAAAATTTCGCTAATATAAAATTGTAAAACATTTAAAACTGCCGAAAAACTCAATAATAAAAATAATAATAAACCTAAAATAAAAATAGGCTGGAGCATTGCGGTGAAAGCGACGGAGTTGATTAATAATTGAACTGAAATTGGGGTCGCGAGACTTAAAATTGCGATCGCGACGGCGTAAACTATGGCGGTTAAAAAAAATCCTTTATCATCACCCAAAATTTTTTTAATAAAAAATTTTATGTTGGGATTGTCTAAATCATTGCTAAAAGGCTTATAAAGCTTTTTACTTGATAGTTGAAATTGCATCTTAATTTTTTTAAAAATAAATTTAAATTTTGACAAATTTAATTTAAAATAATTTGAACTTCAAGAACTTGTTAATAAAAATAATTTTCTCACATCAAACTAAATTATAATCATGAAAATTTCGCTAAAAGTTATAACGCATGCCAAAAAAAGTGAAGTGGTCGGCGATGATGTTGATTTGTTTGGAGCAAGAATTTTAAGAGTAAAAATTAGTCAACCTCCCGAAGATGGTA
>CAJBXX010000271.1 GCA_903959715.1 uncultured Alphaproteobacteria bacterium
AATTTTTTTAAACATAATGTCAAGAAGCCTAGAGATTAAAGATTTATGCGATGATTTTGTCGATAAAATTATTAGTGATTTTTTTGTTTTTTTACAAAAAGAAAAAAAATATTCCACTAACACAATTTCATCTTATCGCGATGACATTGTTAATTTTATTAATTTTATTTATAAATCAACCAATAATATTGTCGATAAAAATTTTTTAAAAAATGCTAGCGTTAATGATTTTCGTGCTTGGTTGAGCGAAAGATTACGCAATCACGGCAATAATTCCAATGCTCGAGCTCTTTCAACATTGCGATCATTTTTTCGTTTTTTAAATGAAAATAATTTAATTGAGAATCGTCAAATTTTTAAAATTAAAACGCCAAAAATTTCAAAACCATTGCCTCGAGCAATTGAATTTTCTGACATAAAAAAAATTATTGAAAAGCTTGAAAATTTTCATAAAAATCGTTGGGAAGTTGAACGCGATCAAGCTATTTTATTTTTAGTTTATGGTTGCGGATTGCGTATTTCCGAAGCTTTGTCGCTTAATAAAATTGCTTTGCAAAATCAAACAAATCTTGTGATAACGGGGAAGGGCAAGAAACAAAGAATGGTGCCGTTAATCCCGCTTATTAAAAATAAAATTGATAATTATTTGAGGCAATGTCCGTTTGAAATCAAACTGCAACAACCAATTTTTTTAACAAAAAATAAAAAAGCTTATACGCGCCGAAATTTTGCGGGTTTGATTTTGAATATTCGTCGAGCATTAAATTTATCGGAAGACATTACTCCGCACGCTTTTCGCCACTCATTTGCCACTTCTTTGCTTCAAGAAAATGTTGATTTGCGGACGATTCAAGAACTACTTGGACATGAAAGTTTATCAACGACTCAAAGATATACCAAGGTTGATAGAGTTAGGTTGCTAGAGTCATTTAAAAAATTTTCCAAAAGGTAAAATAAAGCCTCAAACTTTAAATGATGCGACCGAATTTATCAGGTCTCGTCTTTGCGCGCCTACCTTAGAGTAGGCTTACGCAGACTCGCCTTCAAATTCAATCGCCTGATTTAAAGTTTGAGGCTTTATTTCTGAGAGACTCTTAAATGATGCGACTGAATATTTGCAACGCTTCATTTTTTTAAAAAAAGATGAAGCGTTGTAATAAATTCTCAATCGCCTGATTTAAGATTTGAAGTGATTTACTCGAATTTAACTTCAACTTTGGTGATTTTTTTATTCAAACGCGATAAAACTTCGGCGGTGATATCGAATTCATCTTTGAAATAAAGGGTTTGCGAAGCTGGAATTATAGCATCCAGTTCTTTTTCTTTGGCAATTTCTGAAACTATAATTTTTACTTTATCATTGACTTTGCTCATGGCATCAATCGAAGCTTTTTTCAAGCTATTTTGTTTACGATCGATATAAGTTTTTAAATCATCAACTTTGGTCTCGAAGGCTTTCACTTCTTTCTCAAACGCCTCTTTTGATAAAGTAATTTTTTTATCTTCAAGTTTTTTTTGTTCGGCTTCTAATTGTGATTGTTTTTTATTTATTTCATTTTCATAAGAAATTTTTTTAGTATCAACTTTCTTTTGAATATCAACCACCGCCGATGATTCTTGAATAATTTTATCAACATCTAAAACCCCGATTTGAGCACCAAGAGCAATGTTGTAAGAAGTTAAAAAATAAAACGCTAAAGCGAGAAAACCTTTTTTCATAATACTAAAATTTAAATTAATTTTAATTTTGATTTGATAAATATTTGTAAATTTAAAAGTAAAAATTATAGTTAAAACTTTACAAATCAATAGTGAATTTTTTGTAAATCTAAATAACTTTATAAAATACAATTTTTTAACAATCAATTTTTAAAGAATGAACATATCTAATAAACCAACGAGAGAGCAAGCGCAAGAAGCGGTTAGAACACTTATTGCTTGGGCCGGAGACAATCCTGATCGCGAAGGATTAATTGAAACTCCAAAGCGAGTTGTCAATGCTTATCAAGATTTTTTTGCGGGATATAATGAAGATCCGATGAAAATTTTAGGAAAAACTTTTGATGAAGTTGAGGGATATAATGACATTGTTTTGATTAAAAATATTCGTCTCGAATCGCATTGCGAACACCATATGGTGCCCTTTATCGGCACGGCTCATGTTGCATATTTGCCACGCAATAAAGTGGTTGGAATCAGCAAAATTGCGCGTTTGGTTGATATTTTTGCTAAAAGATTGCAAACACAAGAAACCATGACTTCACAAATTGCCAACACTTTAAGCGAATCTTTAAATCCACGCGGAGTGGCGGTTTTAATAGAGGCAACGCATCAATGTATGAGCACTCGTGGCATTCATAAAGTTAATTCTTCGACGGTTACCACAAGTTTTTTAGGCGATTTTTTGACTAATGAACAACTTGAAAAACGCTTCTGGAATATGATTAAAATTCAATCGAAAGAATGTTAATAAAAAATAATTATCCCATAATTTTAGCTTCAACTTCTAAGGTTCGTAATGAAATTTTAAAATCATGCAACCTTGATTTTGAAGTGATGGCGCCACTTTATGATGAAGATGGTGAAAAGCAATTTTTACCAAAAATGTCGCCAAAAAAAATGGCAATTTTTTTAGCATCAAAAAAAGCATTATCGATTAGTGAGAATCATCGCGAAAGCTTTGTAATCGGGGCTGATCAAGTTTGTGAATTTATGAAAAAAGATATTTCAAAATCACAAAATATTAACGAAGCGATAAGGCAATTAACAAAATTTAATGGCAGAAATCATTATCAAAATAACGGCATGGTTGTTGCTCATAACGGCAAAATTATTTTTACAAATTTTGCTCGCGTTCGTCTTAAAATGCGTAAATTATCTTCGCAACAAATTATCGATTATGTCAATTTTGATCAATCATTTGGTTGTGCTGGAAGCTACAAATATGAAGCTTTGGGCAAACATTTATTTGAAAGAGTTGAGGGCGATTATTATGCAATTTTAGGTTTGGCAATTCAACCTTTATTAAATTTTTTACATTCAAAAAAAATCATAAATTTTTAATTTTATTTATATGGATATTTTAACTTACGATATATTATTCAGCCTACTTACTCTTACATTCTTAGAGATTGTTCTCGGCATCGATAACTTAATTTTTATTGCGATTGTTGTCGCTAAATTGCCCGCTAAAAAACGCAAAACCGCAAGACTTTTTGGTCTATCTTTGGCATTCATAATTCGTCTTTTAATGTTGATGACTTTATCGTGGATAATGACTCTCACTGAGCCTTTATTTACAATTGGCGAAGTCGGATTTTCTTTTAAAAATTTTCTCTTAATTTTTGGCGGATTATTTTTGATTATTAAAAGCGGTTGGGAAATTGGTTCCGATGTATTTTTTGGTTTTAAAGAAAGCAAAGAGGAGAAAAAAATCAATGGATCAAAAAATATGGTGGCGGCGATTTTACAAATTTCTTTAATTGATTTTATATTTTCCTTCGATTCGGTAATAACCGCTGTGGGCATGACTAACAACATTCCAATCATTGTCACCGCAATAATTATTTCAATGATAGTTATGTTGGTTGCATCAGAAAAAGTGAGTTATTTTTTACACAATTATCCTTCGTTAAAAATTGTTGCCTTAGCTTTTATTTTCATGATTGGCGTAATTTTGCTTGCCGATGGATTTCATCTTAAAATTTCCAAAGGTTATCTTTATTTTTCTTTATTTTTTACTTTGGCGGTTGAGTCTCTTAATATCATGGCGAGAAAAAGACACTAAAATTAAT
>CAJBXX010000272.1 GCA_903959715.1 uncultured Alphaproteobacteria bacterium
TAAAAATAGTTTTTCCAATTTTAAAAATAAATAATCGTCAACTTATTAAAAAAATAATCATCAAAGATTCAATAATAGAAATAGCTCAACCCGAAATTTTAAGTAAAATTGAAAGCAGTCCTTTTAACGATATTTTAAAAACTATTTCAAAAAATAGCCCCGAAAAAACTTTAGTTTCCAACGGCGGGCTAAGTTCTCAAATATTTTCAATTGACGACATAGAAAGCACGACGCTTGGATTATCAACCAATCCCAGCGTCGAACTCGATGATGCAAAAATTATTTTTTATAATGAAAGCGGAATTTCAAAGGAATTTAACGACATTCAATCGACAATTCTTTATAATGATGATTTGGTTGAAGGCTTTGGAACCTTTAATAGTCAAGGCATCGAAAACATATTCAAGATTTTTGCAAATTTTGATGAAAAAAATAAAAAGGAATCATATTTTTCCATAAATTCGCCAGTTTTTAATTTAAAAATAAATGGAAAATTTTTAGAAAAAAATTTAAATGGTCTTGCCAAAACAAAATTCAATGGATTTTTAGAGTGCGATATTTCTGAATTAAAGAATTTTTATAAATCTTTAATTTCAAATAGCGACTTACTCTCATCTAAATTAAGATACAATGGTAATTCAATAAAATTTAGTTCCGAATTTTATAATGATGGCAAAAATATTAATCTAAAAAAAGCCATAATAACTTCTATTTTGGCAAATGGATATGGCGATATTTATCTCGGAATTGCTGATAAAATTTTCACCGCCGATTTTGATCTTGATTTTGATAATCTGGATGTTGACAATATTTGGTCTACAGAAAATCCTGCAAAAAAAATTATTGAAAAAACTACAACCAATAAATTAATTGAAAATGCCAAGGAAGGTGCCGACAAAACTATTTCTGGAGATCAAGCCAACCCTTCTGCCGTAACATTTAAATCCAAGGTAATCAATGTTAAAAAAAGAAATGTTTCTGACTTGATTTTGGAAACCAGAGATTATGATATTAATTTGGAAATTTTTATTAAAAAAGCTACTCTTTATGAAGGCGTAGTTGAGGATATAAAATTATACGCCAACATCGCCAATGATAAAAAAATATTTATTTCTCCCTTATCTTTCAAAATCGCTGGTAATTCAGAATTTCGTGCCAGTGGCATTTTTGAAGAATCAGAAAATGCTTCAAAATTTATTGGCTCCTTAGATGGCAAAGGCGATTCATTGGGAGCGGTTCTAAAATGGCTCAAAATTGATTCGGAAAATATCAAATTCGACAATTTAAAAAATTATAGTTTATATGCGGATGTTGAAACCACCCCGACTTCAATTGGTCTCAAAAATTTCTATGTTAATTTAGATGATAAAAAAACAGAATTTTATGGAAATATTGCATTAAATGACTTAGAAAAACTTCGCTCCATCACTTCCGATATAAAGTTTTCCGAATTTAATTTTGATAAATATATTTCACTTTCTAAAAATAATAGTTATTTAAATGAAGGCATTTTATTTGATAAATTATTATGGCTAAATCAAGTTTATTCAGATTATTTTATCAAATTAAAATTTGATAAATTATTGTATAATAATCAAGAATTTAACAATCAAAATATCGAAATGTCTTTGGGTCAAGGCTATATTAAAATCCCTAAAACACATTTTGTTTCTGATAAAAATATTTTTGATTTTGAATTTAATATCGACATTGGCAACAAAAATCAAATTGGCAATTTATCACTAAATGCCGATAAATTATCGTTAAAAATTAGAGATGATAAAAATAAAGGTGGGCTAAGTATTTTTGATAATTTTTATAAAATTCCTTCGCTTCAAGGATTTTCTGGAAAGATTGATTTAACCGCAAAAGAAATCGCCTTGGACGATAAAACAATTTTAGATTTTGATTATAAAAATTCTATTAAAAATGGTGTTTTTGGACAATCAAAACTTTCGATGAAAATATACGACGGAGAGTTTGAATATAAGGGTTTGTGCGATATTAAATACAATAAAATAATTAACGGGATTTTTTTATGCAAATCATGTAATTTAAATAAAATTTTCAATGATTTTTATAATGTAAAAACAATCGATGGCATCGTTAATTTATCTGGTGATGTCGTAAGTATTGCCAAATCCGTCAATGAATTTAAAAGCAAATTTACTTCGGAAATCAATATGGCGATATCAGCCCCAAGCATTACCGGCTACGGGCTCAACGATTTAATCAATAAAATGTCTTCGGCAAAAACATTTGTAAATGACTTATTAGAGCCTGAAAAAATAATCGAAAATAACGAAGCTTTAACTAAATTTACACAAGCCAAAGGAGCTATAAATATTAACGGCGAAAGAGCTAGCACCTTTTCTTTCAAACTAAGTGCGCCAAGCGTAAATTCAACATTCTCCGGCAGTTTAGATTTAAATGAAGAGAGTATAAATGGCACTTTGAACACCATATTTTTATCGGGCTCGGCGGAGAAAAAAATTCCCATCAATATCGCCACTAATGTCTTTGGTTTTTTTGATGATGTTGGGCATCTTTCAAACCTCAATCAAGCTCGACAATTTCTTGGATTGCAACGCATAGAAAATCAAGAATTAAATAACAAATTAGAATCGCAATCCGCAGAAAAAAGAGCTCTCAAAAGAAAAAAAATTATCACCGAATCTTTTAAAGAAAATAATTTAGAATTGCCCGAAAATAATGATACCAAAACCGAAAATAAAATTCTCAATGAATCAAAAATTATCGATGATGCTAAAATTATTGAAACCAAGAGCGAAAAGGCTCCACAAGAAAATCTTCAAGAAAATCCTTTGAAAGAAACAACGAAAGAAAGCGATATTATTCCTAAAAATATTATTGAAATTGAATCGGAAAATTCTAAAATCGTGCAACCATCATTCTAAAAAAAATGACTATTTCAATCACACAAATTTTACAAAAAAAATCGCGAGAAAAAATAATTTGCCTTACCGCATATTCTTTTCCAATCGCCAAAATTCTCGATAATCATTGCGATATAATTTTAGTTGGCGATTCGCTTGGAATGGCTATTTACGGGCATAAAGACACTACGCAAACCACTTTGGAAATGATGATAAATCACGGCAAAGCGGTAAAAAAAGCCTGTGAAAACGCTTTAATCGTGGTTGATTTGCCAATTAATACTTACGAAAATTCTCCCGCCCAAGCCTTAAAAAATGCCAAAAAAGTTATCGATGAAACCGGTTGCGATGCCATCAAAATCGAGACTTCGCAAGACTTAGTGCCAACCGCAAAATTTTTAGTTGAAAATAATATAAATGTAATGGGGCATATCGGATTATTACCGCAACATGTCAAAGAAATTGGCGGTTATCGCTATCAAGGTCGCGACGCAAATTCGGCACAAGAAATTTTTTCAACAGCTTTAGAGTTAGAGAAAGCTGGAGTTTTTAGTGTCGTAATCGAAGCCGTTCCCGCTGAACTCGCCACCAAAATTTCACAAAGCTTAAAAATTCCAACAATTGGCATCGGAGCTTCTGCTGAATGCGATGGACAAGTTTTAGTAATCGATGATTTACTCGGATTAAATCAAGAATTTAAACCAAAATTCGTCACTCATTACGAAAATTTATCGCAAAAAATTAACGAAGCGGTAAAAAACTTTTCGCTTGATGTTAAATCAAAAAAATTTCCTTTTGAAAATAATTTATTAAAAAAATAAATCATGATTTATTTTCAAAAAACAAACAAAAAAGCTTTTTCTTTAATAGAAATTTCGGTGGTAATTCTTATAATTGGAATTTTAATTGCCGGCATTTCAAATGGCATTGATCTTTACAGAGATATGAAGCTAACGACCTCAAGAAATCTTACTCAAAATTCGCGAATTGGTAGAATTGAAAATTTAATATCTTGGTACGAAACAACCAAAGAAAGTAATTTTTCCAAAGGTACATCAACTTTTGAAGATTTAAAAAATTTTACAACTAATCAAGAAATTAATCGCTGGAAAGATAGCAATCCAAGATCAATCGTAAAATACGATGCAACTCAAACCGATTCAGCAAATCAACCCAAGATAATTATTGACGATATTACCTCGCTTCCGATTGTTAAATTTGATGGCTCCCCGCGACATTTCATTTTACCCAATGGCACGGTGCCATTCAACAACTCAGCTTATACCATTATTTTTGTTTGCAAAAATAGCAATAATTCACCGGGTGGAATACTGGGCTCAGGAACATACGCACCGAACAGTTCCAATGCTTTTAGATATGAAACTGGCAGAAAAATTCATAATTATTGGTATGGAGATGCAATAACCGATGAAACTTCTCCCGCCAACTCGGTTGCCTTAAATAAGCTTCAAATATTTACTTTTACTTACGACCAAACCAATAGAAAAATTTATATCGATGGAGTTTATCAAACTGGCGATACTCCGCCAGCAAGAGCAAGCACGAACATCAATAATACAATTGGTCTTACCTGCTCTACTTGTGGAGTTAGTAGAGAATTTCTTAACGGGGCAATTGGCGAATTAATTATTTTCGATCGAGGTTTACAAAACGCAGAGCGTCAAGATATTGAAAAATATTTAGCAAAAAAATGGTCGATAAAAATTTAATTTAATTACAAAGCATAATACGGTCAAAATTTTTTATTTTAGTGTTGGTTTTTTTGCAATATTAATTTTTCAAAAAAATATTCATTAATCATTTTTTCAAAACTTGACACTTAGTTTAACAAAATTTACAATCGCTACTTTAAAAATTTTTAATAACCATTTTTTCAAATAAATAATGTCAGAATTTCGTAATGTTGCAATTATTGCTCACGTTGACCATGGAAAAACTACTCTAATTGACGCCATGCTTCACCAAAGCGGGACTTTTCGTGCTAATCAACAAATTGAAAATCGCGTTATGGATTCAAACGCTCTAGAAAAAGAACGCGGAATTACCATTCTTGCAAAATGCACTTCCTTGATGTGGAAAGAGCAAAAAATTAATGTAATCGACACTCCAGGCCACGCCGATTTTGGTGGCGAAGTTGAGCGAGTTCTCAATATGGCAGACAGCACTTTGCTTTTAGTTGATTCCGCCGAAGGAGTTATGCCTCAAACAAAATTTGTGCTTTCAAAAGCTTTGGCTCTAGGTTTAAAACCAATTGTTATCATCAATAAAATTGATCGTCAAGACGCTCGCCCCGATGAAGTTTTAAACGAAATCTTTGATTTATTTGTTTCGTTAAATGCCAATGAACAACAGCTCGATTTCCCCGTGCTTTATGCCGTGGGTCGCGATGGTTGGTGCGTTAACGATATGGATAAGGATGAGCGCAAAGATTTATCTCCACTTTTTGATTTAATTCTTGAGCATGTTAATCCACCGAAATTTGATAGCGAAGCTCCATTTACAATGCTTGCGACACTTCTTGATCACAGCCCATATTTTGGCAGAATGCTTACGGGCAGAATTTATTCTGGCAAAGCTAAAAATTTAATGAATTTCAAAGCTATAAATTTAAACGGCGAAATTATTGAACAAGGTCGACTCACCAAACTTCATGTTTTTCGTGGCGTCGATAAAGTTGCGGTTGAAGAAGCTCTTGCGGGAGATATAGTTGCAATTGCTGGACTTGAAAAAGCTTCAGTTTCTGATACTTTGTGCGATATTTCAGTGCTTGCGCCAATCAAATCAACACCGATCGATCCGCCAACTATGGCGATAACTATTGGCGTTAACGATTCTCCGCTTGCTGGTACCGAAGGCTCAAAAGTTACATCACGCATGATTCGCGAGCGTCTTTTTGCCGAAGCCGAAACTAATGTCGCAATTAAAGTAAAAGAATCCGATGCCAAAGATGCATTTGAAGTTGGTGGTCGCGGTGAATTACAACTCGGAGTTCTAATTGAAAACATGCGTCGCGAAGGCTTTGAAGTCTCGGTTTCGCGTCCACGAGTTTTATTTAAAAAAGAAAAAAATGGGGACATCTTGGAACCCGTTGAAGAAGTGGTAGTTGATGTTGATGATGCTTTTAGCGGAGTTGTAGTAGAAAAACTTTCATCGCGCAAAGGCGAAATGATCGAAATGAAACCATCATCAGGTGGCAAAACTCGTCTCGTATTTTATGTCCCATCGCGTGGTTTAATTGGTTATCAAAGTGAATTTTTAACCGACACCAAAGGTACCGGAGTTCTCAATCGCATCTTCCACAATTATGTTCCTTACAAAGGCGAAATGAAAAGATCGAAAAATGGTGCTTTAATTGCCACCGATGCCGGTGAAGCGGTAGCTTACGCCCTTTGGAATCTCCAAGATCGCGGAACCATGTTCGTCAAACCTCAACAAAAAGTTTACGCTGGCATGATTATTGGCGAAAATTCTAAACAAGGCGATCTCGAAATCAATGTTTTAAAGGGTAAACAACTTACCAACATTCGCGCTTCTGGAACCGACGAAGCAATTCGTCTTACGCCTCCAAGAATCCTAACTCTCGAAGATATGATAACATATGTCGGCGATGATGAGCTTGTTGAAGTCACTCCAAAATCACTAAGATTAAGAAAAAAACTTCTCGATCCAAATGATCGCAAAAGAATGGGCAGAGGCAAAGAAGAGAGATTTGACTTCGTTGAAGAATAAGAATATTTCTAAACAAATATTCTTATCTTAACTCTTTCAAGCAAATTTTTTTTCGATAAAAATTAATTGTAATCACCACAATAATTTGCTAAAAAACTTTCGCATCCCGTGAATTAATAAATTTACCAAAAAAATAAATTCTAACCACCACTTTAAAATCAAGGCATAATTAAAAAATGGCATTTCAAATTTAAATCTTCAATCAAAACCTTTGAATTATTTTATAATTTATTTTTTTTCCAAAAATAAAAAACAACTAAACATTGTAAATATTTACAAATATTTTCGTAAATTATAAAATAATTAAAATTTATTCATAACTAATATTAAAATCCCTCTTGACAAACAACGAAATATAATAGAATATTGAAGAAAAACTTATTTAATTTGCCAAATGAAAACCTTAATCATTAAATATTTACCAACGGGAGAGAGCTCTAATACCAAGAGAGTTCTTGATGTTTTTTTATCAAAAATAGAAAAATCTTCAATTGAAATTGTTGATCTTTTAAAAACTGAAGTCCCCATTTTTAATGAACAAAGCATCAACGCTTATTACAAAAGAAATTATCATGGAAAAAGCCTTAATTCCGAAGAAGCTAAGCTTTTAGAGCAAAATGATTCCTTAATAAAACAGTTAAAATCAGCTTCGATAATTGTTTTAGCTTGTCCAATGCATAATTTTGGATTCCCCGCCTTGATGAAAGCTTATATTGATGCCACAACATTTCATAACGAAACCTTTGCTTACGATAAAAAAATGATGTCAGGCAAAAAAATACTGACCATATTCTCATCGGGCGGAGAATATCCAAACGACATATTTAATTTAAATTATCCCAACTGGAATTCGATTGCATTAACCGCTCACGCGACTTTTAATTTCATGGGATTTGACGAAGTTAAAACCGTCGGCACCAGCCTAAGAAACGAAAATAATGCAAGTCAAAATTTAACAATAATTTCAAATGAAATTGATAATGTTGTTAATAATTGGTATAAATAATTTAAAGAATTATGTTTAATTAATTATTAGTTAGCTTTAGTTTTTTTTACCGAGGAGCCAACTTCTTTAAATTTTTCTTGAATCAATTTTTCAAGAGCTTTTTTGATGAAGTAGCTTTTTGATCTTTCTTCAGATTCGCACAATTTAATAAGAGCTTTTTCGAGTTCTGCGGGAATTTGTGCAGAGATTGTTACAACTTTATTTTCTTTCATAATGCTAAATAATTTTTAGGTTAATAAATTTTCCAATAAACATTAGAAGTTTAATTAAAGTTTTATTCATCTTTTTAATAAAAACAAAAAATA
>CAJBXX010000273.1 GCA_903959715.1 uncultured Alphaproteobacteria bacterium
ATTAATTTTAATTACAATATTAAAATTTATAAAAAATTACGAATTTATTTTCCGCCACCTAAAGAATAAACATACAAGGATAAACTCTTGATGGTGTTGTCGTCGAGGCGATCTTTCCAAAAAGGCATAACGCCAGCACGAGCATAATAAATTGTGTAATAAATGTCTTTTTTATCACTGCCGTAAAGCCAAATTGCGTCGGTAAGATTCGGTGCTCCGAGCGCTTGATTGCCTTTGGCTTCATTACCATGACAGGCAACGCAATTAGCTTTAAAAATCGCTTCACCGCGAGCATTAAATTCTGATTTATTTGATAATGATAAAACATATTCAA
Organism: uncultured Alphaproteobacteria bacterium; assembly: GCA_903959715.1. GTDB lineage: Bacteria > Pseudomonadota > Alphaproteobacteria > Rickettsiales > UBA1997 > CAILUF01. The sequence goes on from CAJBXX010000273.1 coordinate 335, forward strand.
TGGTGTCATTAATTTCGGCTTTTTTCAAAACTTTATCTAAACCAAAAGACGGCATTTGATTGACACGAGCTGAATCATGACCAGAACGGATTCCGTAAAGTAAAGTTTGATAAATATCGCTAAGTTTTCCGCCCCACAGCCAATCATCATCATTTAAATTTGGATAACCTTTGGCACCTTGTGCGCCTTGACCATGGCACGCTGAGCAATTTTCACGAAAAGCCGATTTTCCGGTATTTAAAGCAAATTGCATGAGTTTTTCATCTTGCAAAATTTCTTCTAAAGATTTTTTTGACATTTGCTCAAGATAAACAACTTTTTTGGCTTCGATTTCTTTTTGCTCGCCGGATAATTCCGAAAATTTTGTCCAATTTAAAGAGCCCTTGGTGTTGCCACTAAGAGTTGGCCAAGTTGGATAAAAAAACCAATAAATTACAGCCCAAATTATACAAACAATCCATACGATTAACCACCAGCGAGGCGCGGGAACATTATATTCGGAGACGCCGTCCCAATCGTGCCCCGTAGTGCCAAAACTTTCGAGAGATTTTTTATTTTTTTGATTTTCTTTGCTATTTTTTTGCTCAGTCATTTGTTAATTAATTTTTAGTTAATTTAAATTTAAACCATTTGTTTTTGGGTTTAGGTTTTTGTTCAATTTTTTCAATTAATTTTTCTTTATCGTTAAGTGGAATTTTGGCATAATCTTCAAATTTTTTATCTTGACCTTTTTTAAAAACCGAGTAAACCGCACTGCAAAAAAATAGAAAAAAGAAAATCGTGGCGATGGTTGAGCCGTTGTTTTGGATGTAAGACCAGATGTTATTTTGCATTTTTATTTTCTATAATTTTTTGTTGTTGCTCATTATCAATTTTGGTTTTTAAATCATTAAATTCTTTAATGGTTAAAGGCTCAAATTTAGTGAAGTCAACCAAGGTTCCAAGCATTTGTAAGTAGGAGACTAAGGCATCCATTTCCGAAACTCTTTGCGGATTGCCATCGAAATCACGAACATTAACTTTTTTGCCATAGCGTTGAAATAATTTCTCGGCATCCCGCTCGGTTGAAGCTTGAATTACTGCGTCGGAAACGCCATTTTGAATCATTTCATCGGTGTAAGGGACACCGATTTTGCGAAGCACTTCCATGTCGTCGGCGATGCCGGCAATTTTGGCGTCATTTTCGGTTAAAAATTTATATCCCGGCATGATGGATTCGGGAACGACATCGCGAGGATTGATTAAGTGGCGCGTGTGCCATTCGTCGGAATATTTGGCGCCGATTCTTGCTAAATCTGGACCCGTCCGTTTTGAGCCCCATTGAAATGGATAATCATACATGCTTTCAGAAGCGATTGAGTAATGCCCGTATCGTTCAACTTCATCGCGAAGAACGCGAACTTGTTGCGAATGGCAACCATAACAACCCTCTCTTTTGTAAATTTTAGCGCCCGCCAATTCAAGTGGGGTATAGGGGCGCATGCCTTCAACTTTTTCGATGGTGGTTTCTAAGCGAAACAGCGGAGCGATTTCAACCAAGCCACCGATTGAAATCACGACGACCGTAAGGATTAAAAGTATAATTGAATTGCGTTCAATTTTATCATGATGCTTGAGCATAAAAATTTCTTAAATTATGTTTTTAATTTTGTTAATATTTTTTGTTTATTAAAATTAAATTAATTGATTTTTGGTAGTTTTATCGTTAATAGTTTTATAAAAATTATAAGCCATAACGCAAGCGCCACTAAGAAAGAGTAAGCCTCCCAAGGCGCGAACTACATAAAGTGGATGGCTGGCACGAAGGACATCGATAAAGGAATATTGTAAATTTCCCATGTCGTTGTAAGTGCGCCACATCAAACCTTGAGCAATTCCTGAAATCCACATTGCAACAATATAAAGCACAATGCCTACAGTCGCAAGCCAAAAATGGGTGTTAACAAGTTTCATCGAGTAAAGCTCTTTTTTGCCCCACAAGATTGGCACCAAATGATAAAGTGCTCCGAAGCTAATCAGGGCAACCCATCCGAGCGCACCCGAATGAACATGACCGATGGTCCAATCAGTGTAATGCGAAAGAGCGTTGACGGCTTTGATCGACATTAATGGACCCTCAAAAGTGCTCATGCCGTAGAAGGCAACCGCGGTGATTAAAAAGCGTAAAACCGGATCGGTGCGAAGTTTATCCCAAGCGCCCGAAAGCGTCATCATGCCGTTGATCATTCCGCCCCATGATGGCATCCATAACATGATTGAAAAAGTCATGCCCAAAGTTTGCACCCAATCTGGCAATGAAGTGTAATGCAAATGGTGTGGACCCGCCCAGATGTAGATGAAAATCAATGACCAAAAGTGCAAAATTGACAAGCGATAAGAATAAACTGGACGATTTGCTCGTTTCGGCACGAAATAATACATGATGCCAATAAAGCCCGCCGTTAAGAAAAATCCAACCGCGTTATGACCATACCACCATTGAATCATGGCACTTTGAACGCCACCAAAAAGTGGATAACTTTGTGTACTATCGATGCGAAGTGGAATTGAAAGATTATTGACGATGTGAAGCACGGCGACGGTGACGATGAAAGCCAAAAAAAACCAATTGGCGACATAAATGTGAGGCTCTTTGCGATTGCGTAAAGTCATGACGAAGACAATGAAATAGCTGATCCAAACCGGTAATAAAAGTAAATCGGCATACCATTCGGGCTCGGCATATTCTTTGGCTTGCGTAATGCCAAAAACATAACCAAGAGCAGCGGTGACGATAAAAGTTTGATAGCCCCAAAAAATAAATTTATGTAATGAATCTGAGCCCCATAAGCGGGCGGAAGAAGTGCGTTGAATCACAAATAAGCTGGTGGCGAAAAGCACATTGCCCCCAAAAGCAAAAATTACCGCCGAAGTGTGAAGTGGACGAAGCCTGCCGAAGCTTGTATATTCTAGGTTGAAGTTCAAAATTGGAAATGCCATTTGCGACGCAATCAAAACCCCCGCAAGAAAACCAACAATCCCCCAAAAAGTTGCGGCGAGAGTGAAAAATTTTATAATATCGTAATTGTAATCGACAGCTGATGAAGTGTTGTGAGTGCTGGTCATAATGTAATTTTTCTAAATTATAATTTTATGAAAATTTTTGCAAAATGTTTAAAAAATTTTTTTTAAAAACATTTTAAAAAGCATAAAGATATTAATGATTATAACAATATTTGCAATAATTTTAAATTCGGGAAGTTTAAAAGTTAATTTGGCGAAAAATCCGACGAAAAATAATGCAAAAAAAGTGGCAATGCCAAATAAAATCATGCCAAAAAAAGCTAAAAATGGATTTGATAGTGAGCTGGCTAATGCGAAAGCTCCGTAGAGCATTCCGCAGGGAATAAATCCTAGAATTAAACCAAGTAAATAACCTTTTAAGCCCGAAGAATTGATTAATAAAAAATTAATTTTTTTGGTTAAAATTTTAAATAAAGGCGAAAAAAAATTAAATTTTTTAAAAATTTTTTTTGGCAAAAAATTAAAATCAAAGCGAAAAATTTTAGGAATTTTTAAAGAATTTTGTGTAATAAAAAAACTTACAAAAACCCCGCAAGCCAGAAGCATCAAAAGCGCCGACAAAATTTCAATGCCAAAATTTTTATTAAGATTAATTCGAAGCAAAGCGCAAACAAAACCAATTATGGAATAAGTTGTGATGCGACCAAAATGATATGGAATTAAAGCGATTTTTGATAATTTTTTTAAACCGTGAAAATCAGCAATTTTGGTGCGACTTAAATTATTGGAAACCTGCGTTAAAACAAACGGACCGCACATGCTAAGACAGTGCGAAAATCCGCCAAAAAAACCCATACTTATTAAAGAAATTAAAATAATTATATCTGCGGAATTCATAAATTTTTTATAAAAATTTTTAAATGTTAAATAATTTTAC
>CAJBXX010000274.1 GCA_903959715.1 uncultured Alphaproteobacteria bacterium
AGTATTTTTAGCAATGATTTTTATTTGTGGTTTTTTAAAATAAATTATATAAATTCAAAATTAACAATATAAGCCAAATCAATTTTAACAAATTTTTCTTAAAAAAATGCAAATCAATTTTATTAAAAAAAATAATGCTTCAAATAGCGTTAAATCAAGCTCTAATGCCAATGCAAAAGCTACAAAAATTAATTTAAAAATTCATTTAATCACCAAAGAATTATTGAAAAAAAATAATTTACCAAATTTAAAAATTGCCCAAAATTCTTTGGATTTTGAAGCGAAATTTTTACAATCGGCGATTTTAGCAAATAAAGATTCGGTTGAAATTTTTCTTGGTTGCGGTGATGAAAAAAAGATCGACAATAACTCTTTAAATAAAATTGGTGCTCGAATTTTGATGTTGGCAAATGGCACCAAATATTCAGAAATTGAAGTTCTAAATCATTTTAACGACGAGGCAAAAAATATTGCCAATCTTGCTTTCGGAGCTCTTTTACAATCTTATCGTTTTAACAAATATTTTGAAAAAAAGAAGAAAGATAAAGAAGTTAAAGTTGAAGAATTAAATTTTGTAACTAGCGACGAAAAATCGGCACAAAAAATTTTCGCCGAGTTAGAAATTTTGGCAAAAAATATTTTCTTTGTCCGTGATTTAGTTTCGGAACCGTCAAATATTTTAAATCCCGAAAGTTATGCCGAAATTTGTAAAAAAATTAAAGTAAAAGGTTTGGAAATTGAAGTTTTGGGCGAAGTTGAAATGAAAAAGTTAGGCATGGGATCGCTTCTTGGAGTAGGTCAGGGCAGTGACAAAAAATCTCATTTAGTAATTTTAAAATGGCATGGTGGCAAAAAAGGTGAACAACCTTTAGCGTTCGTTGGCAAAGGCGTTACTTTCGACACCGGTGGCATTTCAATCAAGCCTTCCGCTAATATGGAGGATATGAAAACTGACATGGCAGGCTCTGCAGTCGTGGTTGGATTGCTGAAAAACTTAGCTGAAAGAAATGCCAAAATTAATGCGGTTGGCGTCATTGGTTTGGTCGAAAATATGCCGTCGGGAACGGCGCAACGCCCTGGAGATGTTGTGCGTTCAATGTCGGGACAAACTATCGAAGTAATCAACACTGATGCCGAGGGGAGATTGGTTTTGGCGGATGCTTTGCATTACACCAATACTAAATTTAAACCAAAACTTATTGTTGATTTGGCGACGCTTACGGGGGCAATCATTGTGGCGCTTGCTGATATTTATGCTGGTTTATTTAGTAACGACGATTCCTTGTCAAAAAATTTAGAAGAGTCTGGTCAAAAAACTGGCGAGAGAGTTTGGCGTTTGCCACTCGGCGACGAATATGACGAAATGATTAATTCCGATATTGCCGATATGAAAAATGTCGGAAGTGGTCGTGGAGCTGGCAGTATAACTGCGGCGCAATTTTTACAAAGATTCGTTGGCGACACTAAATGGGCGCATCTTGATATTGCCGGAGTGGCATGGAAAGGCAAGGGTGATGCCTTGGCGCATAAAGGTGCAACGGGTTTCGGCGTTCGATTGCTCGATGAGCTTGTAAGAAAATATGAAAAATAAATCATGAAAAAATTAGTTATCAATGGCGGTGTGCCACTTTA
>CAJBXX010000275.1 GCA_903959715.1 uncultured Alphaproteobacteria bacterium
ATTTTTCAAAACTCTTCTTATAATAAATTTTTTCTTAAAAAATTCCAAAGATGGCGATTTCTTGATTTAATTTTTAATGTAAGAAGAAGTATATTCTAATTTTTCTATTTTTACCCCTCACCCCAACCCTCTCCCCACAAGCGGGGAGAGGGGATTCGATGGATTAGTTTTTTGTGATAAATTAAAAATCGGAGAGGAAATTAGATCGATTTTTTTATTCCAAAACGAAATATTGGAGAGAGTTTTTTAATTTACTTTTTGAAAAAAATCGTCGCCACAATCCCCTCTCCCCGCTTGCGGGGAGAGGGCTAGGGTGAGGAGTTTTAAGTTTAAAAGCGAAATCAAGAAATTGCCATTTTTGGAATTTTTTTTGCTAATAAACACTTCATCTTTTTTATAATTTTATTAATAAACTAAGAATGCTAATGCCCGCAGTCATTATGATCCCCATTTTGATGGTGAGGTTAAGACTTAGATTTTTTGTCTCGGCATAAAATTCTTTTTTGGTGATAAAATTTTTCATTTCACTTTTAATTTCATTTTCAAATTTGGAAAACTCGTCTTTGGTAACAAAATTTTTCATTTCACTTTTAATTTCATTTTCAAATTTGGAAAACTCGTCTTTGGTAACAAAATTTTTCATTTCATTTTTAACGCCATCAATTTCATTTTTAATGCCATCGATTTCTTTTTTAATTTCATTATCAAATTTGGAAAACTCATTTTTGGTGAGTAAATTTTCAAATTGATTAAGGTGAAGATTAAAAAGAACTGATGCAAGCTCTTCTGAGACAGCTGGCGCCATGCCGACATCTTGCATTTTTTTGGAAAATATGAGAGTGTTGAACATATTGTTTTCAACTAATGGAATATTGTGCATAATTAAGTTTTTTATTGGTGAATAACAATTATAAATAAATATTTATTGTGAAGAAAATATATATTAAATAAATGTATTGTCAATATTAGATTTAATTTGCTTCGCGTAAAAAATAATTATTCATGACGCAAAATCTCGGCAGGGTTTGATTTGCTTGCTTTGTAAGCCGGATAAATTGTTGCCAAAAATGAAAAAATTAATGCCATTGACGAAATTAAAATCACATCGGAAATAAATATTTTTGAAGGCAGGGTTGATAAAAAATAAATCGCTGGATTGAAAAGTTCAACATCGGTAAAAGATTCAAGCCAAAGTTTGATATTGTTGATGTTTGAAGCGAAGGCAACCCCGATTATTAATCCTAAAAAAGTGCCAAAAACGCCAATCGATGAACCGCAAATTAGAAAAATTCGCATAATTCCAAATTTTGTCATGCCTAGGGTGCGTAAGAGTGCGATGTTTTTGTTTTTGTCATTAACTAACATTATCATGCTTGAAATAATATTAAAAACCGCCACCAAAATTATCAAAGTTAAAATGAAAAACATGACGGTGCTTTCAACTTTTAAAGCATCGATGAAGCCAGAATTAGCGCTTTGCCAATCGGAAATGTAAATATTTTTATCATCATGAATTTTTTCAAAAATTGGTTTTTTTAATTTATCAACCAAAGCAACATCATCAAGAAAAATTTCGATTGCCGTTGCAGAATTTTTTTGGCGAAAATGAATTTGCGCCATTTCATAATTCATGAAAATTGTTGAGGAATCGTATTCGTAAAGACCACTTGAAAAAATTCCGCCAATTTGATAAGTTTTGATGCGTGGAATAGCTCCAATTATGGTTTCATTCGTTTCGGCGGAAATTATTTTTATACTATCTCCACTTTTTAAATTCATCGATTGAGCAATCGACGAGCCGATAATTACCGCATCTTTTTGTGATAATTTTTCAATATCGCCATCGATAATATTTTTTGCAATTAAATCTTTATTTTTTAAATCATCAACGCTAATGCCACGAATTAATCCGCCAAGGTTTTTGCCATTGTGCGAAAGCATGGCTTGGCTCTCGATGATGGGGTTTAAATATTTCATGCCATCGATTTTTTTTAAATCATCGATAATTTTTTCGTAATCATAAATTTGTCCTTGGCGACTGTAAATTGTAAGATGGGCGTTGATGCCAAGAATGCGATTTACTAATTCATATCGAAAACCATTCATGACCGACATCACGATTATCAAGGTCGCAACGCCAATCATAATGCCGATAAAAGAAAAAATGGCAATCACCGAAATAAAACCCTCTTTGCGTTTCGACTTAAGATAGCGTAGGGCTATTAAGAATTCTAATTTTGAAAACATGTTATGAAATTCCTTTGCTGGTTGAATATTCGAAGTGATAAATTTGATCAGGAAAAACAATTTTAAAAATGTCGTGACACGCGCTGGCACATTCGGCAAAGCCGGTTAAAATTAATTTTAATTTATGTGAATAAGTGGCAATATCGCCGACCGCATAAATGCCTTTTTGCGAAGTTTGCATCGTGGCACGATCAACTTCAATATGATTTTTATTGAGGTTTAAACCCCAATTGGCAATGGGTCCGAGCTCCATCGCCAATCCAAAAAATGGCAATAAATAATCAGCTTCAATTTTTTTAATATTATTTTCAAAATCTTTGACGATAACATGCGAAAGCTTGGAATCATTGCCTTCAAGCCCTTCAAGTTGAAATGGAATTATCATCTCAATTTTGCCTTCGCCTTCAAGTTTTTTCATTTTGCTGGCACTTTCGGGCGCACAGCGAAATTTATCGCGACGATGGACGACGAAAATTTTTTGAGCAATCTCGGCGAGGCTTATCGCCCAATCGACGGCGGAATCTCCGCCACCAGCAATTACAACTTTTTTGTCGATAAATTCTTTTTTATTTCGTACCGAATAAAAAATTGAAGTTCCTTCAAATTGTTCAATATTTTCAAGGGGAGGGCGATTGGGCCCGAATGCTCCGCAACCCGCCGCGATAATTATCGCTTTACACTCAATTTTAATATTTTTTGAAGTTTCAACAACAAAACTGCCATCATTTTTTTTATCAATTTTTTGTACTTGTTGATTAAGATGATAAACGGGATGAAATGGCTCGGCTTGTGCTTCGAGAAGCTCAATTAATTCACTCGCTAAAACTTTTGGATGAGCGGGAATATCATAAATTGGTTTTTCGGGATAAAGTGCCGTGCATTGTCCGCCAATGGTTTCGAGCGTATCGATTACATGGCATTTCATTTTAAGCATACCAGCTTCGAAGATGCTAAATAAGCCAGCGGGACCGGCTCCGACGATAACTATATCAGTTTTGTGAATTGTCATTTGATAATAAATTAAAAAAATCTTTGCTTGTTATTAAAATAATTTTTAAGATTAAAAACATGCTAAATTAAAATCAATTTTTAGCAAATAAAAAATTTCACACAAATTTTTTGGCAAGTCTGCCACATTTTTTTTGCAAAGCCTTGCATAAATTTAAAATTAAATATTTTATGGTTAAAACCGCATCTCTTGGATTTCCCCGCATTGGAGCCAATCGCGAATTAAAAAAAGCTGTCGAAAGTTTTTGGAAAAATTCTTCAAATGGGGTTGATATAAAAAAATCTGCTCAAGAAATTCGTCATAATAACTGGCAATTGCAACAAAAATCGGGTATCGATTTTATTCCCTCCAATGATTTTTCATTTTACGATCAAGTCCTTGATAATATTGCGTTGTTCGGGGCAATTCCTCAGCGTTTTATTAAATCTTTTAAATTCAATTTGGGCGAAGTTGTCGGCTTGGACTTATTATTTGCCATGGCTCGCGGAGCGCAACGCGAAAATGTTGATGTCACAGCGATGGAAATGACAAAATGGTTTGACACAAATTACCATTATTTAGTTGCCGAATTTTCTAAAAATCAACAATTCAAAATATCTTCAAGTAAAATTTTTGATGAATTTCTTGAGGCAAAAAAAGCCGGCATCGAAACTCGCCCAGTAATTCTCGGACCAATCACTTTCTTGCTTTTGGGCAAGGTGATTGATGGTTCAAACAAACTTGATTTACTCGATAATTTGCTTCCAGCCTATCAAGAATTATTTAAAAAATTGCATGAAATTGGCGTTAAAGATGTTCAAATTGATGAGCCATTTTTAGTTACCGATCTTACAAAAGAAGCGGTTCAAGCCTATATAAAAGCCTATCCACAACTTCGCAAATTTGCTGGTTCAATTAAATTGCATTTGGCAACTTATTTTGAAAGTTTGGAAGATAATGCTGAATTAGCGTTTGATTTACAAACCGATTCGGTTCATGTTGATTTGGTTCGCGCACCTCAACAATTTGAAAAAGTTTTGAATTTAGTGCGTGAAAATCAAACCTTGTCGTTAGGCTTGGTTGATGGTCGCAACATTTGGATTAACAATCTCGAAAATTCAATTGCGATTGCCAAAAAAGCGGTGACAAAACTTGGAAAAAATCGTGTGATTATTGCGCCTTCATGCCAACTCCTTCATGTTCCCGTGAGTTTACAAAGCGAAACGGTTCTTGACTTGGAAATTAAATCTTGGTTGTCTTTTGCGACCGAAAAATTGCTTGAAATTGTTGCCATCGCTAAAGCTGTGAATGGAGAAGAATCGTCGGTACAAGCCTTGATTGATAATAATAAAAAAGCGGTTGCCAATCGTAAAATTTCTGCAAAAATTCATAATCAAGAAGTTAAAAAACGCGTGGCGAAAATCGACGAATCTTTGCTTAATCGTGAAAATAATTATGAACAAAGAAAGAAAATTCAAAAAGCTTTAAATTTACCTTTATTGCCAACCACAACAATTGGTTCATTCCCACAAACTAAAGAAGTGCGTAAGGCGAGAGCAGATTTCAAGGCGGGCGTAATTTCTGCGACCGAATATGAAAAATTCATCAAAGAAGAAACGGCACGCACCGTTAAATTTCAAGAAGAAATCGGCATCGATGTTTTGGTTCACGGTGAATTTGAACGCAACGACATGGTCGAATATTTCGGCGAACAACTTAGTGGTTTTTGCTTTACCAAAAATGGTTGGGTGCAAAGTTATGGTTCGAGATGCGTAAAACCACCGGTGATTTTCGGCGATGTTTCGCGTCCAAAAGCCATGACGGTTGAATGGGCAAAATATGCACAAAGTCTTACTTCAAAAATTATGAAAGGCATGTTGACGGGTCCAATTACCATTTTGCAATGGTCGTTTGTGCGTGATGATCAACCGCGTAAAGACACTACGATGCAAATTGCTTTCGCCATTCGCGATGAAGTTTTGGATCTTGAAAAAGCCGGAATAAAAATTATTCAAATCGACGAAGCTGCTCTTAGAGAAGGCTTGCCGATTCGTCAAAAAAATTGGAGCGAATATTTAAAATGGGCGGTTGATGCTTTCCGCATTACAGCGTCAGTAGCTCATGACCGCACGCAAATTCATACTCACATGTGTTATTCCGAATTTAATGATATTATTTCAGCGATTGCCGATATGGACGCTGATGTGATTTCGATTGAAACTTCGCGTTCGCAAATGGAATTGTTGAATGCTTTCATTAACTTCAAATATCCAAATGAAATTGGACCGGGCGTTTATGATATTCACTCGCCTCGAGTTCCTTCGGTTGATGAAATGGAGCAATTGCTTAACAAAGCTTTGAAAGTTTTGAATCCTGAGCAAATTTGGGTTAATCCAGATTGCGGTTTGAAAACTCGCGACTGGCCTGAAACCAAATCAGCACTTCGTGGCATGGTTGAAGCGACTAAAAAAATTAGGGCGTCACTAGTTTAAATTTGCGGACGCAAATTTAGTTTTTAAGTTGAATCGCTCCACGGCGAGTAAATCGCCGTATCCGCGATGAGATTCTTTCCCCTCTCCCCGCTTGCTTAGGAGAGGGGATTGTGACGACGATTTTTTTTAAGAAAGTAAATTGAAAACTCTCTTTAATATTTTGTTTTAGAGTAAAAAAATCGATCTAATTTCCTCTTGGATTTTTTATTTATCACAAAAAATTAATCCATCGAATCCCCTCTCCCCACTTGTGGGGCTTACACCCCCTACATTTAGCTAAATCTCGCAACGCTTTCGGTCTTATCACTCTCCCCTTGCGGGAGAGTCGCATAGCCATCTTGTTGGCGATGCGGAGAGGGGGATCAGAATCGAAAGCAAAGAAGCAATTAAAAAAAATAAAGCAAAAAAATTCCATAAATGGTGATTTCTTGATTTTGTTTTTAAACTTAAAGCCCCTCACCATAACCCTCTCCCCGCAAGCGGGGAGAGGGGATTCGATGGATTAATTTTTTGTGATAAATAAAAAATCGTAAGATGAAATCTAGAGGATTTTTTAATTAACTTTTTGAAAAAAATCGACGCCGTCATCCCCTCTCCCC
>CAJBXX010000276.1 GCA_903959715.1 uncultured Alphaproteobacteria bacterium
AAGCTTTTTAAAATTGCAATTCCGCAAGAAATGGATGGTAAAAATTTAATTATTAATAAAAATTAAAATGTTGGCAAAAATTAAAAAAATCATCGATAAAAAACCAAAAATTGAAGATGAAAAACCTGAAAAAAAAGAAGGTTTTTTTAAAACTTTTTATGGGCTTTGGGTTTTGCCGTTATTTTGCGTTCATTTTTGTTTGAACCTTTTCACATTCCTTCGTCTTCGATGTATCCCAATTTATTGATTGGCGACTATATTTTTGTTAACAAATATTCTTATGGTTATAGCCGTTATTCTTTCCCGCTTGGATTTAATTTATTTGAAGGAAGAGTTTTTAAAAAAATGCCGAAAAGAGGCGATATTGTTGTGTTTAGATTGCCATCGCAACCATCGATTAATTATGTAAAAAGATTGATTGGCTTGCCGGGAGATCAAATTCAAATGCGAGACGAAACCTTATTTATCAACGGTCAAGAGGTGGTAAGAAAATTTGAAGGCGATGTTTTTGAATTAGAAAATAATCAAAAAATTAATTTTCAAAAATATAATGAAATTTTGCCAAATAATAAAAAAATAATCACTTATAATCGTCAATTGACTCCGCAAGATAATACCGGAATTTATGAAATTCCCGCGGGGCATTATTTTTTCATGGGTGATAATCGCGACGATTCGCAAGATAGTCGTTTTTTAAATTTTGTCGGCTATGTTCCTGAAGAAAATTTGGTCGGCCGAGCTTCAATTATTTTTTTCTCAAATCCTAATTCTATCTTTGATTTATCGGCTTGGGTTAAAACAATCCGCTTTGAAAGAATCGGCAAAAATTTAAATGAATGAAAAATTTTCAAGAATTTTATAAAATAATTTCATATAATTTTCGTGATGAAAGTTTATTGAAAATGGCATTAACTCATCCCAGTTTAAATACCAAAAATTCACAAAATTTTAATTATGAAAGATTAGAATTTTTGGGCGACAAAGTCTTGTCTTTGGTGATTGGAGAATATTTGATGAACAAGTTTCCCGATGAAAATGAGGGCAATTTGTCGAAGCGTCACGCCGGTTTGGTCGCGGGCTCAACTTTAGCACAAATCGCCACAAAAATTGACTTACCGCAAATGTTAATGTTAAGTTTTGGCGAACAAAAAATTGGCGGAAATCTAAATAAAAATAATCTTGAAAATGCTCTTGAAGCCTTGATTGGAGCCATTTATCTTGATGCCAATTTTATAGAAGCCAAAAAATTTATTTTAAATTTTTGGCAAGATTTTTTTGATAAAAATATTTTACCTCCGCAAGATTGTATTTCAAAATTACAAGAAATAATTCAAGCTAAATCAAAAAAATTACCTAAATATTTTACTGAAAAAAAAGGCGGTCTTGACCATCAACCAATCTTTATTTCAAGGCTTGAAATTCAAGGCTTGAATCAAGAATTTTATGCCGAAGGAAATTCAAAAAAAGAAGCACAAAAAAATGTCGCGCAAATAGCTTTAAATTTTATAGAAAAAAATAATTAAATTTATGCCCATTATCAATATCGATTGTAAAACTTTAAAAAAATGGCTTCAAAATGATGAGGCTGTTTTAGTTGATGTTCGCGAATTATCCGAACATCAAAATAATCGCATTGAGCAAGCTCAATTAATTCCGCTTGGCGAGATTGCAATGAATTCTTTGCCCGAATTAGATGGCAAAAAATTAGTTTTGCATTGCCATTCCGGAAAACGAAGTTTCAACGCTTGCAATAAAATTTTAAGAGATGATCCTGATTTTGAAATTTATAATCTTGATGGCGGAATTTATGCGTGGAATAATTGCGATTTTGCCACAATTATCTCCAAAAAAAAATTTTTACCGATTGATCGTCAAGTTCAACTTGTAATTGGAGCGGGCGTTGTGCTTGGAGTTTTTTGTGGATATTTTTTAAATATAAATTTCATTTTTTTAAGCGGATTTTTTGGTGCCGGACTTTTATTGGCGGGCTTAACTGGGCTTTGTCCTTTGGCAAATTTAATTGCCAAAATGCCGTGGAATAAGGGTGAAAAAAATTACGGCACTTGTTCGATTGTTAATAAATAATTTTTGCAAATGAATTTAAAAAATTGTCTTGACGAATATCCTTCAATATAGAAAATGTTATTGATGCAACAAATATTACTTATAAAATAAATAAATTTATCGCGAATATGGCAAATCATTCACCTCGAAGCGATTAAAACTAACTATGCACCCGTAGCTCAACTGGATAGAGTATCTGACTACGGATCAGAAGGTTAGAGGTTCAAATCCTCTCGGGTGCACCATTAATTTATAAAAATATGCAACCACAAATTTCTTCAGCCCAAAATCAACTAGCCATATTTTCA
>CAJBXX010000277.1 GCA_903959715.1 uncultured Alphaproteobacteria bacterium
AATTCAAGCCTTAATTTTAGGATTTTTTCTTTATAATTTTCGCTTTAATTTCAACGAAATTTTAGCAATTTTTTTGGCTTTTATTGGCATAATTTTTTTGGCAAAACTCGATTTTAAAAATTTAAAAGATTTCACCAAATCTTTAAAAAATATCGCCAGCCTTTATGGCATTTTATGTGGCTTTTGTTTCGGCATTACTTCTTACAATATTCAATTCGCCAGCAATTATTTAATCAGCGACGGATTCAACTCCATCAAAGCCTCAACTCTAGTTTTACTTTATACAATTTTCTTCCAAAATATTTTTTTTATAATTTTAAAATCTTATCAAAAAACATTATTTAGTGATGTCAAAAAATTATTTTTAGGCGAAAATTATCGTCGATTTTTAATCACTTCAATTTCAAGTTTTATCGGTTCAATTTGTTGGTATGGCGCCTACGCCATCGGCAATGTAATTCATGTAAAAACCGTTGGACAATTAGAAATTGTTGCTAGTATGTTAGTTGCAAAATTTCACCTTAAAGAAAAAAATACTATTAAAGAAAATCTTGGTATAATTTTTATTATAATTGCAATATTGTTAATTATTTTGTTATAAAATATGAGTTCAAATTTACAACGAAAATTCTTCGGAACCGATGGTATTCGTGGCACCGCCAACCAATTTCCGATGACCGCTGAAATTGCCTTAAAAGTCGGCATGGCTCTTGGCGCTAGGTTTGGAGCCAGTTTCACCAAAGATCATCATCGCCATCGCGTCGTGATTGGCAAGGATACTCGCCTCTCGGGCTATATGATTGAACCCGCCTTGACCGCCGGTTTTGTTGCCATGGGCTTGGATGTTTTTTTGGTCGGACCGGTCCCGACGCCCGCCGTTTCAATGCTCACCAAATCACTTCGCGCCGATATCGGCATCATGATTTCGGCTTCGCACAATCCATTTCACGATAATGGCATCAAAATTTTTGATCGCGAAGGCAATAAGCTCAACGATTCAATCGAGATCGAAATTGAGAATTTAATTACCGCCGATTTAACTCAATATTTGGCAAAATCTGTCGATTTAGGACGAGTTAAAAGGCTCGAAGACGCCCGCGGGCGTTACATCGAATTCGTTAAAAATTCTTTCCCGCGCGATAAAAATTTAAGCAATTTAAAAATTGTCGTTGATTGCGCCAACGGCGCTTCTTATTCAATGGCGCCAACGATTTTTCGTGAACTCGGTGCCAAAGTTATTGAAATTGGCGTCGAGCCCAACGGCTTCAACATCAACGAAAATTGCGGTTCAACTCATCCACAAATTTTACAAAAAAAAGTGCTGGAAGAATCCGCCGATATTGGCATTGCGCTTGATGGAGATGCCGATCGTTTAGTTGTTGTCGATGAAAAAGGCGAGCTAATCGATGGTGATAAATTAATCGCCATTATCGCCGAAAAATTGCATGATGAAGGGCGTTTGAAAGGCGATTTGGTGATTATTACGCAAATGTCGAACATGGCGCTCGAAGAATATTTAAATTATATTGGCGTTTCGACCATTCGCACGCAAGTCGGCGATCGTTATGTGCTCGAAGAAATGCGTCGTCATAAATGTAATTTTGGTGGCGAACAATCTGGGCATATCGTGCTTGGCGACTACTCCACCACCGGCGACGGCTTGGTTGCTTCTTTGCAAATTTTAACAAAATTGGCGAGCGAAAATAAAAAAATTAGCGAATTAGCAAATATTTTTAAGCTCAATCCGCAAATTTTAAAAAATATTCGCTTCGATAAAAACGCTCCCAACCCCATGGAAAATAAGCTTTTTCAAGATTTTATTATTCAAAAAGAATTGGAATTAAAAAAATCCGGACGCATTTTGGTGAGAAAATCCGGCACCGAGAACCTGCTTAGAATCATGATTGAAGGCAAAGATTTTGATTTAATCAATAAAATTTCCGATGAAATAATTGTTTTCGCCAATTCACAAAATTAAAAATTTTATTTTGCATTTTTTGTGCCTTGGTGAATAAGTTATCTCACTTTTTTTGCCAACCAAGCTTGAATCGCTATGAATTTCTATAAAATGGCATAATTAAAAAAATGGGGGGCTAAAAAGATGGCTTTACCCTTTACTCTGTAGGCTTCCTAAACTTTTTCTATTTTTTTCAAATAGAAAATGATAAATTTGAGTAAAAAAACATGAATAAAAACTTGCCCAAAATGTCGCTTATTTTTAGTTAAAAAGAATGGCAAAAAAAGAGGTAAACAATCATATAAATGTCAGAATTGTCATTATAGATGGACGACAAAAGGCAATCATCGCAAAAACT
>CAJBXX010000278.1 GCA_903959715.1 uncultured Alphaproteobacteria bacterium
AGATTGGGCAGGAACCGGCCAAAAAATCGTTTAATAATTTAATTTTTTCACCACAAATATTAAGATTTAAAATTATGAATGAAAAAGAATTAAAAAAATTATTAGAAAATTTGCTAAAAAAAGGCGAATGCGAGTATGTTGAGTTTAAAAAAGATTTTTTTATATTAGATAAATTTTTTGAATATTACTCAGCTCTTTCGAACTCCGCAACAATTGTGGGAGAAGATTTTGGCTATTTGGTTTATGGCGTTAGTGACGATGGAGGAATTTGTGGTACCACAGTAAATAAAGAGGAGGGAAAATTAAAAGAGAGAATTGCTAAAGTATTTGGCAATTCTCATGATTTTGAAATTTTTAAATTTGAGTATAAAGAAAAAAATATTACGATTTATAAAATTCCTTGCACTAAAGCAAAAATTGCTAGTTTTAAAAATAAAAAAACAGATGCATATGAATCTTTTTATAGAGTGGGAAGTTCCAATAAATCTATTGCCAAATCTGATGATTATCAAAAAATTTATAAAAAAATTGCTTTATTTGGAGATGATTGGTCGGCAATTGCCGTCGACGATGCCAACATCAACGACCTTGATGATAAAGCCTTAAAATTGGCAATAAGTCGCTACAAAGAAAAAAATCCAAAATTAAATATTAAAAATTGGAGTATTGAAAATTTCCTAGAAAGGGTAGGTCTGATAAAAGATTCAAAATTAATAAATGCTTGTTTGGTTTTGCTTGGGAAAAAAGAAAGTGCCTATAAATTAAAAAATTCTAGCGAGTCGGTAGAAATTCTTTGGAGGTTAGATACTCTTGAGGAAAAAGCTTCGCAATATTTTTCACCGCCATTAATTTTGTCAACTTCTGAAGCTTGGAGCTTGATTAGAAATCCTAAATATAAAATTTATCCAGCAAATGAATTAATCGCTCGAGAGGTTGATAAATATGATCAAAAAGTTTTTCTTGAAGCTCTTCATAATTGCATCGCTCATCAAGATTATTTTGCTGGCAAAAGAATAAGGATTGTAGAAAAAATTGATAAATTAATTTTTACAAATGCTGGGAATTTTTACGATGGCAAGGCGGAAGATTATGTTTTGGATATAAAATCCGTGGCGAGCAAATATAGAAATAAAGCGCTGGTTGATGCGATGAGAGAGTTTGGGATGATTGATAAACTTGGATCTGGGGTTAAAGCCATGTATGAGACTCAAAGAAAAAAATATTTTCCACTTCCAACTTATTCTTACAATAATAATGATGATGAAACTGGATTAGAAATTTATGGCAAAGAAATCGATAAAAAATTTACCGAGATATTGATAAACAAAGGCGATATGGAGTTTTACAAAACCATCATGTTAGATAAAATTCAGAAAAATCGAGGTGCGGAAGTTGATGAAGATGAGGCAAGAAAACTTGCTAAAGAAAAACTAATTGAAGGTAGAAGACCGAATTATATTTTATCAGCTAAAGTCTCTGAAATATTGGGCAGAGAGGTTGAGCATACCGAAAAAAAAGGCTTTTCCGATGATGAAATTAGTAACTTTATAATTAAACATTTAAAAAATTTTCCAAATGGGCAAACCAGAATACGAATAAATGATTTGGTGAAAAAATATTTACCAGGTATTTTGAATGAAAAACAGAAATCTGCAAAAATTAATAATATTTTAACTAAATTAACAAGAAGAGGTATTATAAAAAATTTTGGAAATGATAGAAATTCGCTCTGGAAATTTTTGCAAAATAAATAGAAAATAAATAGAAAATAAATAGAAAATAAATAGAAAACCATCGCTCAACTATTGAAAACACTGGATCCAAAAAAATCGGATTTGTCATAAAATAAATCATAAAGTGATTTATAAAGTGATTTATAAAGTTCAAATAATAATTAAAAATTCTCTGAAATTTTAAGAAATCACCCTAGTTTTGATATTCCAAAAATAATTCTTTTAGATAAAATTCAAAAAGGATTAGGTAATGAAATTGATGAAAATGATGTA
>CAJBXX010000279.1 GCA_903959715.1 uncultured Alphaproteobacteria bacterium
AGGTTATCGGCAATCATCGTTAAGCGATTACTTTCTTTCACTTTTAATTCTGCCAAG
The DNA here is from genome assembly GCA_903959715.1 of uncultured Alphaproteobacteria bacterium. Taxonomy (GTDB): domain Bacteria; phylum Pseudomonadota; class Alphaproteobacteria; order Rickettsiales; family UBA1997; genus CAILUF01. The sequence continues at coordinate 58 of CAJBXX010000279.1, forward strand.
CCATTTAATTTTGAAGTACCATTAGCGAAAGCGCAGGCGATTGCTAAAATTGGATATTCGTCAATCATGCTTGCAGAGCGACTTGCCGGCACATCAATCGCTTTTAAATCGCTAGCTTCAACTTCAATATCGGCAACTTTTTCACCACCAATTTCACGAATATTTTTTAATAAAATTTTGCCACCCATTTCTTGAAGCGTTTGAATCAACCCGATGCGTAGTGGATTGATGCCAATATTTTTTAACAAAATTTTTGAATTTTTAACCAACAAAGCACCGACCATAAAAAACGCCGAAGATGAAATATCGTTGGGGATTTCAAAATCGCGTCCATCATACTCTTGCATGCCGTTATAAGAAATTTTGGTGCCCTTATTAAAATTTTCTTGGGTAATTTTTAATCCCAAATTTTTCATCATAATTTCGGTGTGGTCTCGACATTTTTCGGGCTCGATAATTGTTGTTCTCCCCTTGACCGCCAGCGATGCCAATAAAATACAACTTTTTACTTGAGCCGATGCCATTTTCATTTCATATTCAATCGGCATGGCGTCTTGATTACCGATGATGGCGAACGGAGATAAATTATTTTTGCGCGAAATAATTTGAGCGCCAAATTTTTGAATTGGCTCAAAAACGCGACCCATTGGACGCTTACGCAGTGAAGCATCTCCCGTAAAAAAACTGGTAAAATTATAAGGACAAACTAAGCCGGCAAGCAAACGCGTTGAGGTTCCTGAATTGCCCATATCGAGAATATCGTTAGGCTCCGACAAGCCAACAATACCAACGCCATTGACTTCATAATGATTTTCTTTTTTTAAAATTTCGACGCCCATCGAACGCATGGCATTCATGGTTTTTAAAGCATCTTCGCCTTCGAGTAAATTATAAATTTTACTTTTGCCATTGGCGAGCGAAGCGAAAATTATAGAGCGATGCGAGATTGATTTATCTGGGGCGATGGTGATTTCGCCACTAAGCGGAATATCGCTTTTACGAGTTATTGTAACCATGTTTAATTTAAAAAATTGGTGATACTGTTCATGATGGGATCGATGGCAAAAATTAAAGCGATATTAGCGAGAGCACTAACAACAACGATTAAACGCGCATTGCCAAAATCTTCAATTTCAAGATTGCCATTTGGCTCATCAAAATACATAATTTTTACGATGCGTAAATAATAAAAAGCCGAAATTGCCGAAAAAATTACGGCGATAATGGCGAAAGGCAAAAGCCCAGAGAGAATAGCACTTTTCAAAATATAAAATTTTGAAAAAAAGCCAGCGAGTGGCGGAATTCCGGCGGTCGAAAACATCAAAATCGCCAAAGAAAAAGCCATCATTGGATTGGTTTTTGCTAGACCTGAAAGCGCAGAAATATCAAAAGTTTTAGCGTCGGTTTCTTCATTTTCATGCTCTTGCGGTGAACGCATAATTGTCAAAAAACTAAAAGTTCCAATTGAAATGAATGAATAAATTATCATGTAAAAAATGCATGAATTGAAATTTGCTTTATCAAGCGGAGCTAGGGCAAGAAGAACAAAACCGACATGACTTATTGAACTAAAAGCAAAAAGTCGTTTAAGATTTTTTTGATAAATCGCCCCAAAACTTCCAACAATAATTGAAGTGATGGCAACGATCAAAATAACTTTACCTAAAATAACCCAAGAAATATTGAGAGATAAAAATATTAATGATACAACTACCGAGAATTTTACGACGGTGCCAAAGAACGCCAAAACTATGGTTGGTGCACCTTGGTAAACATCTGGAGCCCACATGTGAAAAGGTGCCGCCGAAATTTTGAAAAACATCGCCGTTGCCACCATCACCATGCCAAAAACTATGCCAATTGGCATTTCTTCGGGCTTTAATTTACCAATAAATTCTTGAAGCGTCGTAAAATTTGTGGTCGCCGAATAGCCGTAAATCAAAGAAATTCCGAATAATAAAATGCCAGAAGCGAGACTTCCGAGAATAAAATATTTTATGCCGGCCTCAGAAGATTTAGCGGATTTAATGTTAAATGAAGCCAAAAGATAAAGCGACAAAGCTTGGAGCTCTAGGCCTAAATAGAATAACAATAAATCATTTGAGGAAACCATGATTAAGCCTCCAACCGTGGCAATCATCATTAGAGCCAAAAATTCTGAATTATATTTTTCGAGCGAAAAAACAAAACGCACGGATATTAAAATTATAATTGTAAGCAAAAGAATTGTTATACATTTTACAAAAGAAACAATCGCCTTCGAGTTGAGCATATCGCTAAAAGAAGTTTCTTGCATTCCGAAATTTTTAACAGCGAAAGATAATGCCAAACCACAAATCGCTAGGGAGAAAAAGTGAGCAAAATAAATAAAATTTTGATTTTTTTTGTTAAAAAAAACATCAAGCATTAAAATCGACAAAGCTCCGAAAAACAAAATTAATTCTGGTATTAACAACGAAAATTTCATGTCTAAAAATAGTTAAAAAATTATTTTAAAGGCGTCAAAGTTTTTACAAAAACACTAAGTTGCGCCGATTGTTCACTAAAAAAATTCGAGATTAGACTTGGGAATATTCCAAGTGCTATGACCATAATTGCCAATGATAATAGCGATACAAATTCGCAAAAATCTAGGTCAGAAATTTTATCAATTTTTTTATTGTGAATTTCGCCAAACCAAACTCTTTTATAGAGCCAAAGCATGTAGCAAGCACCAAAAATAACGCCCAAACCCGCCACAATGGCGATAAATTTATTAACTTTGAAAGTTCCAACTATAGTGAGGAATTCGCCAACGAAACCACTGGTTCCGGGTAAGCCCACTGAGCCCATGATAAATATCATCGCCAACATGGCAAAGTTTGGCATTTTTGAAGCAATACCACCTAAATCGTTGATTTTCTTGGTGTGGAGGCGATCATAAACAAAGCCAACGCAAATAAATAAAGCGGAAGAAATTATGCCGTGACTAATCATTTGCATAATTGCGCCCTCAATTCCTTGTTGCGTAAAGCTGAAAATGCCCATCGTTACAAAACCCATATGAGCAACCGAAGAATAAGCGATCATTTTTTTCATATCCTCTTGCATTAGAGCAACAAAGGAGCCATAAACTATAGCGATAACACTTAAAATAAAAATCGTGTCGGCGAAATATTGCGAAGCCAATGGGAAAAACGGCAAAGAAAAACGCAAAAACCCAAACGCTCCAAGCTTAATTAAAATCCCAGCAAGAATTACCGAACCAGCGGTCGGAGCTTGAACATGAGCATCTGGAAGCCAGGTATGAAATGGAAACATTGGCACTTTAATTGCAAAAGACGCAAAAAATAAAACGAAGAATAATACTTGATAATCTAGAGGAAAAAAATCTTTTAATGTTTTTGTTAAAATTAAAACATCGGTGGTTTTGGTATATAAAAATAATAAAATTATTCCGATTAAAAAAAATACCGAACCCGCTAATGTGTAAATGAAAAATTTGTAAGAAGCGTAAATGCGTTCTTTCCCGCCCCAAATGCCAATCACCAAAAACATTGGAATCAAAGTTGCTTCAAAGAAAATATAAAAAAACAATAAATCAAGCGAAGAAAACGCCCCAATAACGAGAGCTTCAATCATCAAAAAAGCTATTACGAATTCCTTGGCGCGCTTGGTAATCGATTTGTAAGAAATTATAAAACAAATTGGCGTTAAAAGTGCCGTTAAAAATATCATCACAACTGATAAACCATCGACTCCGACGAAATATTTTATGTCGGTTTCGGCAAAAAATTTGAAAATACTTTGAAATTGGAAACCGCCCTTACGCCAGTTGTAAGAAGTGATTAGCAAGATTGCGAGAACGAAATTTATAATACTCGAAAAACATCCATAGCTGTGATAAAATAAACTGTTTTTAACTTTTATTGGCAATAATATGAGAGCCGAAATTATGGGCAAAAATATTAGAATCGAAATTAAATCGAAGTTAATGTTCATGGTTTTATGAATTTAAATTTTTGAAAAAAATTAAATAATTTTAATGGCTTTGTAAAGAATCGAAAATTAAAATTAACAATCAAAACTAAAACAAAAGCATTTTATTTTTTAAAAGCTTAACTGCAATTTAAATTTTTAATTTTTTTCAACAAAATGAATTTAGATAATTCGCAAATTATTATAAAAAATAAATTGGATACTTTAGCCACAAGGCTTGAAGGCGATAAAATTAAAAATGATTTTAAGAAAAAATTATTTAATTTATTTAAAATTTTTGAATCAAAAAATGAACTTTTTGGTTTTTATATTTTTGGTGATGTTGGGCGGGGCAAAACCATGTTAATGAAAAATTTTTACGATAAAATTAAAAAAACTCCAAAAATTTATTTTCACTTCAATAGTTTTATGATTTTAATCCATAAAACTTTACATAAAATTCGTCAAAATCATAAAAAAAATAATGATGATTTAATTGAGGCTTTAAAAATAATTATAACCGATCAAAAATTAATTTGTTTTGATGAATTTCAAGTGCTTGATGTTGCAGATGCCATGCTCCTTGCGAGGATTTTTGAATATTTTTTTTCAAGAAAAATTACGGTCGTTATTACCTCAAATTTACATCCACAAAATCTTTATAAAAACGGTTTACAAAGAGAGATTTTTCTTGATTTTATTAACAATATTTTATTGAAAAAAATTGAGGTTTTAAATTTAAATTCGCCTACAGATTACAGGGCTCATAATCGCACCAAATTAACTAAAAGATTTTTCGTTTCTAATCAAAAAAATCGTCAAATTTTTCAAGAAATTATTAAAGATTTTACTCAAAATAAATCAAAAAAAACCGTTAAATTAAAATCGTGGGGGCGCGAAATAATAATAAAAAAATCATTTGAAAATATTGCGGTTTTTAATTTTGAAGAACTTTGTGCTCAACACTACTCCTCGGCGGATTTTAAAGAAATTTGTCGGAATTTTAAATTAATTTTTTTACAAAAAATTCCGCAATTTGAACAAAGCGAAATAAACGAAATTCGTCGTTTTACTTTATTTATTGACGAAGTTTATGAAAATAAAGTTTTGCTGATTATTTTATCAAAAATAAATTTGACTAAACTCAAAAATATTAACTCTTTCGCCCCCTATTTCTCGCGAACATTTTCCCGAATTAACGAAATTATTTCCGATAAATATTGGAATGATAATTTTAATTTATAATTAAATAATTATTACCTGTATTTAATTAAATATTTGTTAACTTATTACTAATTTAACAAATAAATTTTATGCGAGCAAATAACAGCCCATCTTTTCAACAACTATTAAACACTTTTGAAAATCCCGCATCAGTAGAAATAAAAAAAAATTCAAATATCAACGATACAGCATCAGAAACCCAGCAAGAAAATCTTAGATTAGCAAAAGAGTATATAAATACTATTGTTTCCAAACCCAATATTGTTTCCGAGTCCAAAGCAAAAAAAAATCCTTCATTTGAAGATCAGGCTCTCGCTTTAGGTCTAAAGGTCAAGGTTATTAAAAACATAACAAGATAAAAAATATTAAATTCGCAATCATTAATAACAATCAATAAAAAAACTTTATTTATGAACCCAGTTAATTTATTCCCAAAAACTTTAAAAAAAATAGTTAATAAATCCATTGGTACTTTTATCAATGAAGTCCAAATAAATGCGGATGCTTCAGAAGCTTTTTTCCAAACCAAAGACAAAGCCGAAGCCAAAAAAAATTATGATAATTTTGAAGA
>CAJBXX010000280.1 GCA_903959715.1 uncultured Alphaproteobacteria bacterium
AAGTTCCCGTCGGTGTTATCAAGGAAAAGCACGGATCGGCGATCATGATTGATGAAGTTGAAAAATTGATTTCTGAAAATATCAAAAAAATCGTCGATGACAATAAAATAAAACTCGCACTTCAACCTAAAGTTGATCTCAAAAAAATTGAAATGGGACATGATGTTGAGATTAATTTGATTATGGAATTATTCCCCGAAGTTCCTGAAATTGATATCAAAAAAGTTAAAGTTGTTAAAAAAGAAATTGAAATCGCCGAAAGTGAATTAGGCGAAGAATTTAAAAAATTCGCTAAATATTTTTGCACTTGGGAAAAGCAAGATGCAGGCTACAAGGCCAAGCTTCAAGATGCGGTAAAAATTGATTATGTTGGCAAAGTTGACAAAAAAGAATTTGAAGGCGGAACTGCCAAAGATTATCAATTAGAGCTCGGATCGAAAAGTTTTATCGATGATTTTGAAGAGCAATTGGTCGGCAAAAAAGCCGGAGACGAATTAACGGTTAAAGTTAAATTTCCCAAAGAATATCGCGTCGAAAATTTAGCCGGAAAACCAGCGGAATTTGATGTTAAAATTCATGAAATTTTAGTGGCAAAATTGCCCGAAATTACCGACGAATTTGTTAAAGAAAGTTTTGGAATGGAAAGTAAAAAACTTTTTGAAGAAAATCTTAAAAAAGAATTAGAAAAGCGTAATGACGAAATGACCTTCGACGCCTTTAAAATCGAGCTTTTTGAGTTTTTAAATAAAAAATATGATTTCGATTTGCCAGCTGGAATGGTTGAAGAGCAAACTAATATTATGTGGCGTGAAATTGAGGAAGAATTAAAAACGAATCCACAAAAATTTAAAAATGATAAAGAAAAAGAAAAGGCTCGCGAAACCAAGGAAGAGTTGGCTAAAAAGATGATTCGTTGTGGCATTATTTTATCAAAAATTTGCGAACAAAATAAAATTGAATTAAGCAAAGAAGATTTCGATAAAGAAATTGCTAAAGTTTTGGCAAGATTTCCGGGACAAGAAAAACAAGTGATTGAATATTATCAAAAAAACCCGCAAATCATTGAAAACATTAGGCTTACCGCCATTGAAACTAAGGCTATAAATTTTGTAATGAATCAAGAATCAGTTGAAAAAAAGAAAAATAATTTCAAAGATTTTGAAAAATTTTACAATAAATTATTAGAAGAATTAAAGTAAAAATTCTTTAGCGGAGCGAAGAAATTATTCCGAAGATTTTCTAAGATTATTTTGGGGAAATTTTCATAAATTCATTCTCCTTCCTGTTTTATAACGCTTTTTGCCAGTTTAATTTTTTCTGCTAAAAAATTGGTATATTCAACAAGGCTGTTTTCCTTGCTTTGCTCTCTCTGTTGTGGTTGCAAAATTGGTGTGGGGGGTTATTATTTGATTGCGAAAGAAGGAGGCCTCATCAAAACTTTAATTTTAGCCATTCTGTTTCTAACGAATTTTCTGCGATTATTGGGGGTTGCTCGGTAATTGGATTAACATCGTCGATATAATTAACTAAAGAGACGCTATTAATTTTACTATATAACGCTTTTTCATTTTGCTTTAACTTTCCCCAGCACATCAACTCCTTCCGCTTTTTGATGAGTTATTGTTGTCGCTGGTATTTTCAAATATTGAGATTCTTTATGCAATGTCGATATATTTTTGCTTAGCTTATCAAGCTTGTCGCTTCGGGAGTCCCCCGTTCTAACTGTTGTGCCACCGTGAATGCTTGGAGATGTTGTGGTTGTAAAATTAGATGAAGAAAATTGGCGCCGAGGAACTGCGATGCCTTTAATAAAATTTTCTTCTGCGGAAAGGTTAAGCCCATCACTTCTTAATTGGTCGGTTCTTAATTTTTTTTCGCCCTGCCTAATTGCATAATTTTTTGCTTCGGGCGAAAGAAAGTTATAAATTTTTTGTTGTTGTGAGTTTTTGGAGAGCCTTTTGTCGTCAGCTTCTGGACAACAAATATAACGCATTTTTGCTAGCTCCAATTCTTGTGCCGTTAATAAAGCTAAATAATTTTCATTGGTTGAATTTTGTGGCCTTAGTGATTCAGCCCTAGTTTTTTTAATATTTTCTGATAAAAATTTTGCATATGTGACTAAATATGTTTCTTTTTTATCCGTTAGCAATATAGACGCTTGTGCTGGATTAATTTGTTTTTCGCCAAATTCTTTGCTCCAAAAGGCGATTTTTTCTTTTAAATAATTTTTTGACTCCAAATTATTTCCGCCCGTTAAAATTTGCGAATTAATTCCCCCACTGCGTAAACGATCGAAAAGAAATCTATGAGAATCACTCTTTTTTTGTTTTTCAAATTTGGGGCTAGAAGGAGGGGTGAACATTCTTGCCACGGGTTGTGTTGTGATGGTAACGGCAGGAATTGAAGAACTGCCGCTAGTTAATTTTGATGAAGACAAGTCGGGCATGCTTTTTGCAGTGGTAAATCTTGCTATGTTGATGTCGCGATTTTTGCTTGGCACCGATGCCCTTAAATCTTGAGCGGGAGTGCTAATGTTTTTAGAAGCTTGATTTTGTTGAGTTGTTGTGGGTTTTTCTTCGACCTTGAAAAATGTTTTTATTCCCACATCTATTTCTCTTTGTTTTTCTTCAAAAAACTTTTCTGTTGAAGTTTTTGCTTCATTAAATTTGGTTGAGACAAAACTAAACAAACCGAAAGGATCTTTCATAAATTTAAAATTTTATATCAAAAAGTTAAGTAATGCCCATTAAAAATAGTAAATAGTAACTACAATTAACTTAAATAATTATATAATAATTGCTATCTTTAGTTTGGCGATTATTTTTTTAAGATAACATTTTCTTTAAGCCTTCCTTCTTTGAAATAATAACTGGCAATTTGATAATAATCTTGACCATTTAAAAATTTCTCTTGAGAAAAATCTTCGGTTAAAATCTCTCTAGAGCCTTGATAGCCAAAGCTCTCAATGTCAACATTATAAATTTTTTGTTGTTTCTTAAGTTTTAGTAAAAATAATTTGTTTTCAGTAAAATATCCTAAATCAGAATAGGTGCTAACAAAAGCTCTCGAAATATATTTTTTATCAGCATTTAAAACATTAACCCCGAAAAATTTTGATTTATAAGAAAGATTAAGAAAGCTTAACAATGTTGGAGCGATGTCAATTTGGCTTGAATTTTCGGCATAAATTTGGGGCTTGATAATTGCGGGAGCATAAAAAATTGCCGGAATTTGATAACGCCACAAAGGCACATCGCTATTGCCTGCAGAGCCAGCACAATGATCGGCGACAAAAACAAAAATCGTGTTTTTAAACCAAGGTTTTTCTTGTGATTTTTTTATCAATTGCCCAATGGCATAATCGGAATATTTTACCGCGCCGTCACGATTAGTTTTGGAAGGAATGTCAATTTTATTTTCGGGATAAGTAAAGGGGCGATGATTGGAGGTGGTCATTACGAAATTTAAAAAATTCTTGCCCTTGGCATAAGATTTATCAGCCTCGGCGATGGTTTTATCAAATAAATCTTCATCGGCGACGCCCCAGGCATTTGAAAAAGTAATTTCATTTTTAGAAAATTGTGGGCGATCAATTGTTTCAAAGCCATTATTGGCGAAAAAATAATTCATATTGTCGAAATAACCATCTCCGCCATAAATAAATTTGGCATCATATCCGCGTTTTTTAAGCGGACTCGTGATGTTAAATAAATTTTCATTATTGGGGCGACGCACAATCGAATTTCCTGGAGTTGGCGGAATTGATAAAGTTAAGGCTTCAAGCCCTCTAACAGTTCGGGTTCCTGTCGCTTTAAGATTGGTAAAAAATAAACCTTTTGTGGCGAGTTTATCGAGATTGGGAGTAAGATTTTCTTTATTGCCAAAATAGGTCATGAAATCAGCGCTCATGCTTTCGATGGTGATAAAAATAATATTATATTTTTGCTCTTTTTGATTTTTTTTAGCAGAAATAAATCTTTCAATGCCATGATTTTCAACGAATTTAGCAAGTGGCTCTTGTTTTGAAATTAAGTCCCGTAGACGCTTTTCGGCTTCAATTAAATCGTCATTTATATAAAATTTATCATAATCAATTTGATTATTGCGATAAGCCGAAAACAGTTGATAAATGCCGTTTTGGGAGATTTCTTTATTATAATTATTGTTGAAAAATTTATCAATTTTACCGACATCAATTAAAGTAAATTCAAAAATTAAAATTAATAAAATTGCGATAAAAAATTTAAAACGATTTTTAAAATTAATATTTTTTATTTGCACAATTTTTTGATAAGAAAAATAAAAAATTATGGCACTAATCGATAAAATTATTGAAAGCAAAAGTGCCATCGGATAAGATTCTGCAATGTTGGCGATAACTTCGGTGGTGTAAATTAAATAATCGACGGCGATAAAATTAAAGCGGGCGTTAAATTCTTCAAAAAAAACTATTTCCGAGAAAATTGAAAAAATAATAATATTTACGAAAATAAAATAAATTATTCTTAGAAAAATTTGTTGATTTTTGTGATTAAAAATTTTTTGAGGAAGAAGGGCAAAATAAAATAAAGGTAGGACTGCAAAATAACAGGCTGTAAGGCAATCAAAAAATAATCCGATTGAAAATATTTTAATAATTTCGGAAAATGAAATGGTTATTTCGTTAAAATATTGCGTTAATAAAATTAATCTTAAAGCACAAGAAAGAAGAGTGAAAATAATTAATATTTTTAACCAAGAAGAGTTGAAAATATTTTTTTTAAGAGTGGACACAAAATTATTTTTTAAACATTTGAAGCATGCGCCAAGTAACCAAGAACCCGCCAAAAATGTTGATCGAAGCGATGATGATGGCGATAAAACTTAAGAGCGAAATGATGCCAAAACTTTTGGCGGAGCCGAGAGCGATTATGGCGCCAACGATTATTACGCCTGAAATGGCATTCGTTACCGACATTAATGGGGTGTGGAGGGCGGGAGTCACTTTCCAAACTACAAAATAACCGACAAAACATGATAAAACGAAAATGCTAAATCCGAAAATTAATGGGCTCACCCCGCCACTACTGGCGATTGAATAGCTAAGCTCGGCAACTTTATTAACAAGTAAATCAGATTTGGTGGTGATTTCTTGCGTAAGGTCAATTATTTCTTCAAAATTGCTCATAAAATTATAAATTTTTTATTAAAGAAAATTTTTTATGTTTAAATAATTGGTTTTTGTAATAAATTGTCAAACATAATCTTGACTTGAAATTGTAAAAGTTTTAAAAATGGTAGTTCTTATAGTTGCGGTTAGAATCAAACGCAATTTTTCAAATGCAATGGGGCGTAGCCAAGTGGTAAGGCAGCGGTTTTTGATACCGCCACCCGTAGGTTCGAATCCTGCCGCCCCAACCAATCCTCGTCGAATTTTAAGCGCTTACTTCGTTAGTCTTCGAATCCTCAAAGCTCAATGTATGTAAAATACATTTTCGCTTCTCGTCTCTCGACTGCCTCGTAATCATCTTAAAATTCTTAGAGGATTTTGATGTAGAATTTGGATTAGAAAAAGATACCAGGTTACTTTTAATTTCGTAATCATCTTAAAATTCTTAGAGGATTTTGATGTAGAAT
>CAJBXX010000281.1 GCA_903959715.1 uncultured Alphaproteobacteria bacterium
AAAAAAACTAGAATTTTTAGAGCTTCATAAAATTTTTAAAGTTTATGTTGCAAATAAAACTCTTTGTAAATAAAATATTCAACCTCTTGACTTGATTTGTCTATTCTAAGCTAGTTTTTTTAAAAAATTTTAGATTTAGTTTTCATGATTTCGCCTTAGATTTTCTAGGCTTTGTCATTCAAGTAAAGATTTTTAAAACTCATAAATTTAATTTAATATTATGTCTTTATACGAAACCGTATTTATCGCTAGACAAGATCTAACTGCTGAGGATGTTGATGCCTTAACCAACAAATTCACAAAAATAATTACAGATGCCAGTGGCAAAGTTGAAAAAGAATATTGGGGTCTCAGAAATTTGTCGTTTAAAGTCAAAAAAAATAGCCGTGGTCATTATATTCTTTTAAAAATAAATTCTGAATATCCTGCGGTTGCCGAATTAAAACGCGTAATGGGTTTTAATGAAGATGTAATTAGAAACGCAACTTTTGCGGTTGAAGCTCATAAAGCTGAGTCTTGCATGTTTCAATCTGTAAGCGCTAAAGATTATAAAGCTGGCAAAATTGCCACTAAAAAAGAGCCTTCTAAGCTCGATTTAGTTATTGACCAATTTCAATTTGATGCATAGGAGTTAACAATGGTACAAAACAAAAGCAACAATAACAGTAACAACAATTTCAATAACAATAACGAAAATGAAGAGGGTTTTATTAAAGTCTCTTTGGTTAATCAAAGCGTTTTCATCCGCAAGAAAAAAACTTGCCCACTTCGCGATATTGATATTTCAGAAATTGATTACAAAAATTTAAAATTACTCAACAAATTTATCTCAGAGCGTGGAAAAATCATCCCTAGCCGAATCACTAATGTTGAAATTAAAAAACAAAGAGCAATTGCTCAAGCTATTAAAAGAGCTCGTAATCTAGCTTTATTATCTCCAATAAAAAAAGACGCAACTTCTAATTAATTTATAAAATGAAAGTTATCCTTATTGATGCATTACCAAAACTTGGCAAAATCGGCGATGTTATTGTCGTTAAAAATGGTTATGCCAAAAATTTTTTAATCCCAAATAAAAAAGCTATTTGCTTTAGTGATGAAAATTACAAAGCATTTGAAGGCAAAAAACATGAATTTGAGCAAGAAAGCGTTAAAAAACTAGAGGGAGCCTCTAAAATCAAGGCTTTAACCGAAGGTAAAAATGTTATAATTATTGAAAATGCCTCGGATGATGGCAGACTTTATGGTTCGGTAAACTCGTCTTTGATTGCTAATAAAATCAACGAATTAATTGGTGAAAAATTGGTCGCCAAAAGTGCAATTTTCTTAAATAAACCAATTAAAGAAACTGGTATTTACGAAGCCAAACTCGCAATTCATTCTGATTTAGCAATCGCCGTTAAATTAGTGGTTAGTCGCAGTGAATCAGAAGCTCAAGCTTTATTGAATCCAAAAAAACCAGCAAAAGCTAAAGAAGAATCCGAAACTTCTGTGGAAGAAAATTCTGACAAAGAAAATGCTCCAAAAAAACCTAGAAAAAAGAAAGAGAAAGCTTCTGAGTAGTTTTTTGATTTCTATTAATTTGGTTTTCTTATTTTAAATTAATAAATTTTTTTAAAATAAGAAATAAAATGCAATATTCAATCAAAAATTATAACATAAAAAATTTAAAAAAATCAGCTTTTTCTTTAATAGAAATTTCTGTTGTCATTTTGGTGATAGGAATTCTAATATCCGGAATTTCTCAAGGCATCGATCTTTTCACTGATTATCGCTTTATCAACGCTAAAAATTTAACAAAAAATAGTCGGGTAGGTCGCATCGAAGATCTTGAAATGTGGCTTGAAACCACTTCTGACGAAAGTTTTGCCACCGGAACCGACCCTTATACAAATCTTTCTAGCGATCCAGCAAGTGGCACCAAAATTGGTTTGTGGCGTGATATAAATCCAAGATTAATATCGGCAAATCGTTTCAATATTTTTAGAAATAATGTTTCAGATTACCAGCCGACTTATATCAGAAACGGCATAAATTCCATTCCCGCTTTAAAATTTGACAGCAACGATTCGTTCAACACTTATTCTTATACTTCTAGATTAAACACTTCAAAATTCACAACTTTTTTGGTTATGAATCACGATAATTTGGGTGGAAGTGATTATAATTTTGTTTTATATTCTAGACCGGGTTCGATAGGCGGTTATTCGCTTTTAGTTCAAAAACTTACCAACAGCATTCAATCTCTAAATTACATGATTGGTGGCGGTGTTTGGCAAGGTTCGGCATCGGTTGTAAAATCATCGCAAGTACCAATAATAGTTTCATTTGTTTTTGATGGAGTTACTTGTAAATTATATCGTAACGGAGTCGAATATTCAGCAAATTTTTCTGGCACTTATGCTCCTAATTCTAATGCACAAACATTTCTTGCTCCTAGGGGATTTTTAGGAGAATTTATTTATTTTTCAAGAAATCTTAACAATAGCGAGCGAAGCGATATTGAAAAATATTTGTCCAAAAAATGGGCGATAAATTTGAATTGATTTGTTATTCATTTAGTCGAAATATTTCTTTCAAATCCACTTAAAGCCTTTCATTCCAAGAGCAAATTTAAATTGCGTTAAATTTAAAATTAGGCATAAATTTTAGAAAAAATG
>CAJBXX010000282.1 GCA_903959715.1 uncultured Alphaproteobacteria bacterium
ATTATTAAATATTAATTTTTCTTATTTTGAAAATTTGTGGTTAAAAATTTGAAATTGTTTTTTAATTAAAAAAATTTATTCTGTTGAAAGAAAATTTTTGAATCTAATATTTTTATATGAATCACAACAACTCAAAGACCCACTATTCTAAGCCTGATGCCAATGGCAAATTTGGTGAATTTGGCGGAGCTTTTGTCTCCGAAACCCTAATGCCCGCGGTTTTAGAGCTTCAAGAAGCTTATAAAAAAATTCAACAAGATCCCGAATTTCACAAAGAATTTGATTATTATTTAAAATATTTCGTTGGGCGTCCAAGCCCGCTTTACTTGGCGGAAAGGCTTACTGAAAAATTTGGTGGCGCTAAAATTTATCTCAAACGCGACGAACTAAATCACACTGGCTCGCACAAAATTAATAATTGCATTGGGCAAATTTTATTGGCAAAAAGAATGGGCAAAAAACGCATCATTGCTGAAACGGGAGCTGGTCAACACGGCGTTGCGACCGCCACGGTTTGTGCTTTATTTTCTTTACCTTGCACCATTTATATGGGTGCCAAAGATATCGAACGCCAAGCACCAAATGTTTTTCGCATGAAGCTTCTCGGAGCTGAAGTTAAGCCAGTCGAGAGCGGTTCAAAAAGTTTAAAAAATGCCATTAATGAAGCGATGCGTGATTGGATCGCCAACGCTCGCGACACTTATTATTTGCTCGGAACCGTCACGGGCCCGCACCCCTACCCGCAAATGGTTCGCGATTTTCACTCGATAATTGGCAAAGAAGCTAAACAACAAATTCTTGAGCTCGAAAATAAACTTCCCGACGCTTTAGTGGCGTGCATCGGTGGCGGTTCAAATTCGATTGGATTGTTTTATCCTTTTATTGATGATGAGGTCGCGATGTATGGCGTTGAAGCCGCGGGCAAAGGTTTATCGACTCACGAACATTCGGCTTCAATCAGCAAAGGCTCGGTCGGCGTTCTTCACGGCAACAAAACTTTTTTCTTGCAAAATGACGACGGACAAATCGACGACGCACACTCGATTTCCGCCGGTTTAGACTATCCCGGCATCGGTCCCGAACACGCATATTTACACTCAATAAATCGCGTAAAATACGCCAGTGCCACCGATGAAGAAGCCTTGGAAAGCTTCCAATTATTGTGCAAAATTGAGGGCATAATTCCCGCACTCGAATCTTCGCATGGCATTTCTTTCGCTTGTAAATTGGCACAAAAAATGTCAAAAAATCAAATTATTATTGTTAATCTTTCGGGTCGTGGCGATAAGGATATCAACACTGTGGCTCAACATTTAGGGTTTAAATTGTGAACAGAATTGCAAAAAAATTTCAAGAATTAAAATCGCAAAATCAATGCGCTTTTGTCGCCTATATTTGTGCCGGCGATCCAGATTATTCAACCTCGCTTAACTGCTTAAAAAATCTCGAAAAAAATGGTGTCGATATCATCGAAATCGGCGTTCCTTTTCTCGATCCGGCGGGAGATGGTCCAACCATCGAAATGGCTGGGAAGCGTTCTATTGCTGGCGGGATGGACTTACGCAAAACTTTAAAAATGGTCGCCGAATATCGTCAAGAAAATTCAACAACGCCAATTATTTTAATGAGTTATTACAATCCAATTTTAAAATTTGGGCTTGATAAAATATTTTTTGAAGCCAAAAAAAGTGGCGTTGACGGCTTCTTAATCGTCGATTTACCGCCCGAAGAAGAACATGAAATTATCGAAGAAATTACCAAAAATAATCTCGATTTAATTCGTTTAATTGCGCCGACAACTTCAATTGAAAGAGCTCAAAAAATTCTTAAAAATGCCAGTGGATTTTTATATTTAATTTCAATGCTTGGAATTACAGGCACAAAGCTTGCCAAAGTTGAAGATAATAAAGAAAATTTTGAAAATTTACGCAAAATTTCTGATTTACCAATCGTTATTGGCTTTGGAATTCAAGATGAAAATCAGGCTCAACAATTTAAAAAAATCGGTGTAGATGGCGTCGTCATTGGCTCGGCGATTGTTAAAGAAATGTCCGAAAAAATTCCTTTCGAGCAAATTTTGAAAAATGTTGAGAAAAAAGTTGCACAATTTTCCAAAGCAATTAAATCTTAAAAAATTACAAATTTTAAAAAATTTTTCATGCTTAAAAACATTCACATTAGCACCATAAATTGCGGTATAAAATATAAAAATCGCGATGATTTATTATTAATTAAATTTGAAAATTTAGCCAATGTCGCCGGCGTTTTCACGAGCTCTTCAATGCCCGCCTCTCCAGTTGTTTGGTGCAAAAAAAATATTGAAAATTTTAACGCCAAAGCTTTAATCGTTAATGCCGGAAATGCCAACGCTTTTACCGGCTCTAAGGGCGATGAAACTGTGATTCAAACTGCTAAAGCCGTTGCGAAACATTTAAAATGCCATCCCGAAGAAGTTTTCATTTCTTCAACGGGAGTGATTGGCGAAGTTTTGGATTATACAAAAATCACCGAAGCAATTCCGCAAATGGTTGAAAAATTTTCTAATCACGAAAGTGCTTGGGATAAGGCTTCGCAAAGCATCATGACCACCGACACCAAACCAAAATTAGTAAAAAAAACTTGTCAAATTCTTGGAAAAACTGTTGAGCTTGTTGGCTTCGCCAAAGGCTCCGGAATGATTGCTCCGAACATGGCGACTATGCTTGGCTATATTTTTACCGATGCCAATATTTCCAAAAATACTTTGCAACAAATTTTGCTCGAAGCGGTGGGAAAAAGTTTCAACTCAATCACCGTCGATTCAGACCAGTCAACCAACGACACCGTTTTAATTTTCGCCGATAAAAGCGTCAATCATCACGAAATTTCTGATTCTTGCGACAAAAATTTACAAGAATTTAAAGAAAAATTAAACGAACTTTGTCTCGAACTCGCCAAAATGATTGTTGTTGACGGCGAAGGCGCCAAAAAACTTATCGAAATTATTGTCGAAGGTGCTCAAAGCAATGAACAAGCCAAAGAAGTGGCAATGTCGATCGCCAATTCGCCCTTGGTTAAAACCGCAATTGCCGGTGCCGATCCAAATTGGGGACGCATCGTGATGGCGGTCGGCAAATCTTGCAAAGAAACTTCGCCACAAAAATTAATCGTAAAAATTGGCGAACATCCTTTAACCAAAGATGGTGCCAAACATCCCGATTATGTTGAAAAAATTGTCCATGAATATTTAAAAAATTCTGAAGTAACAATCGCCGTTAACCTTGGAATTGGAGCCTCTCACGCCATTGTTTGGACCTGCGATTTAAATGAAGAATATATTAAAATTAACAAAGATTATCGCAGTTAATTTATGCAAAATTCTTCCGCAAAAGCAAAATTTAATAGCTCGCGACAACAACTCTCATCTGCCTTGAACAATCTTGAAATAATTATTAAAAATAAATTAGAGCAAAATAAAAATGAAAATAATTTTGCCAATTCGCAAGAAAATTTTGAAGAAGCCGAAATGAAAATTCATCAACAAAAATTGCAAATTGAAAATTTATCGAATGAGATAAACAGCCTACAGCAGAGCTTTGGCGAAGTGTGCAAAGAAAATGAATTATTACATAGTAAATCGCTGGGAAATATCGATAAAAAAATCAAATTTACCAATCAGACCAAAGATTTAATTGAATCCTTAGGCAACAAATTAATGTTAATCGAAAAAATAATTTCCAAATCATGATTATCGAGGTTCGCATTGGCAAAAATAAATATAAATTGAATTGTCGTCCCGACGAAAGCGAAAATATTTTAGAATTTGCCGACCGCCTTGACTC
>CAJBXX010000283.1 GCA_903959715.1 uncultured Alphaproteobacteria bacterium
ACCAAACCGAGGCAAATCGCTTCGCAATCGTGGCTTTGCAAGGAATTACCGATAATGAAATGGATTACCAAATTTCGGGTTTCGTGCGTCATAGCGCTTTAAAATTTCGTGGCGATAATATTGGCGATTTAATTTTTAACGGCACCTCATCAAACATTGATAAATCTAGCTTAAACTCGGGTGTCCAAGCGGATTTTAGCAAAAAAATTAATGATAAAAATGTGGTGCGAACCGGCTTGTATTTTAGCGATACCGCGATTCGTGATTCACAAAAAAATCTTACATTTTTAGCGGATGAAAATGGACAAAGCTCAACTTCTCCAATTAACATCAATGATAAATCACGCAAAAATACGCAACTTTATAGTTTATATTTACAAAATGAATATAAGCCAATTGAGAAATTAACGCTGAATGGCGGAGCTAGATTTGACAAGGTTAATAGCCAAATTAATGCTCATCATTTTAGTCCAAGATTTAATGCTATTTATCAATTAAATAATAAAATTAAATTGCATTCGGGCTATTCGCGATATTTTACGGCACCAAAAGCCGAACTACTCTCGAACCTTGATATTCAAAGATTTGAAGGCACAACAAATCAACCCGAAACATTTCGTAACGACAAAGTTAAAGCCGAAAAAACTGATTATTTTGATGTTGGTTTGAAATATCAGGTCACCAAAGAATTAAATTTTGGCGTTGACGGTTATTACAAAAATATTCGCGATATGCTCGATGAAGGACAATTCGGTCAAGCCTTGATTTTCAAGCCTTTCAACTATGATAAAGCTCAAGTTTATGGTTTGGAATTTTCGAGTGATTACAAAATCAAAAATTTTACCGCCTTTGCCAATGTTGCTTATCAAAAGGCTCAAGCCAAGGGAATCAACTCTGGACAATATCTGCATGAAGAAGCCGAAGTTGCTTATTCACATCGCACCAATTTAAATCCTGATCATGCTCAACGCACAACCGCTTCAGCTGGTCTGGCTTATAAATTCACAAAAACCAAAACTAATTTAGGTTTTGATGTGCTTTATGGTAGTGGTCTGCGTCGCGGAGAAGCCAACACGCTCAAGATGCCGTCATATGGTCAATTTAATATTTTTGCCACTCAAAAAATTGAAAAATTCAATTTGCGTTTGAGCATCAATAATATTTTGGACAAAAAATATGCTTTGCGTGATGGCACAGGAATTGGCGTTCAAGCCTCACAATTCGCGTCAAGAAGAAGTGCTTATTTAATTTTATCGAGGGAATTTTAAAAAATGAATTTTACTTTAATAACAGCGGGCGGTATCACCATGATACCGCTCTCAATCATTGCTATTGTTGCCTTAGCAATAATTTTTGACAAATTATTTTTCATCAAAAAATTTATAAAATATCCTGAAAAATTGGCGGAAATTATTGAAACTTATAATTTTGATTGGAAAAGTTTTTCGCAAGAATTAAAAAAAATTAATCACAAAAATTATTATTATAAATTTTTTAAAGTGCTCGACGAAAATAAGTCGCGACCTACTTGGTGGCTTGAATCAAGAGCTAGCGATGAAGCCAAAATTATTGAAAAAAATCTCAATAAAAATTTGTGGATTTTAGAAACCATAACCACTTCCGCACCTTTGCTTGGATTGCTTGGAACGATTTTTGGCATGATGTCATCTTTTAAAATTATCGGCACCAATGACATAATTAATCCAAATGGCGTAACCGCCGGAGTCGCTGAGAGTCTAATCGCCACGGCTTTTGGTTTAATAATCGCCTTGATTACTTTATGTGCTTTTAATTATTTTTCAAAAATTCAAAATCAAATTATCGACGACCTCGAAAGACTTGGAACTAAAATCGTTGAACATTTAAAAATCGATAACAAAATTCATGAAAATTAAGAGATTAAATTCTGCCAAAAAAGGCAAAATCGAAATCATTCCAATGATTGATGTGATGTTTTTTTTGTTGGCAACTTTTATTTTAGCATCGATCGCCATGCAGAAATATCAGGGCGTTGCGGTTAATTTGAACAAAGGTAGTGCCGACAATATTAGCGAACAACAGCAATCAATAACTATCAGCATAACTCATGACAATTTAATTTATATTAATAAAAAACAAGTATTATTGAGTGAAGTTGAGAATAATTTACAACAATTACTTAATGATAAAAATAATAATATCTTGATTGCTAGCGATGAAAATTCCAAACAAGGCGTTGTCATGCAAGCAATGCTTGAAGCCAAAAAAGCTGGCGTAAAAAAATTCTCCTTTATCGTAAAAAATTGATTATGCTTTATCCGCTTCGAAGCTACGCCCTAGCGATTTTATGCTATTTATCGATAATAATTTTTATAGGCTTGAAGGAAAAAAATATCGAGAAAAATCCATTAATTTCTTTGGAAATTGAAGCCGATTTTATTGGTCTTATCAATCAGCATCAAGAAAAATCGACGATGCAAAAAGAAAAAAATATTAACAAAATTTTACTTCCGCAAATTTCTAAAAAAGCATTTAATGAAAAACAAGAAATTGAACCAAGGCAACAAAATAAAGCATTTGAGACCACAAATTCACAAAATAATTTGGATGCAAAAAAAATTGCTCCGCTTTTTCAACCACTTCCCGAAATTCCACTCGACATGCGAAGCGAATTTTTTTCTACAAAAATTATTGCCAAATTTTATATCAAAAAAGATGGTAGCGTGAGCGCTGTCGAATTACTCGAAATTTCTCACAATCCACGATTAAATTTATTGCTTTTGAAATCTTTGAAGAAATGGCGTTTTGAGCCTTCAAATCATGATTTCGAGCAAATTATAAATGTTAAATTCGCGGTGGAGTAAATCATCAAATTAAAATTGCAAAAGCAATTTTGAGAAAATTTTTTTATGGAAAGCGTCCTTTAAGAAATCTATTGGCGGACTATTCCAACCCCATCATTAAAACTCGTTGTCCTCATTGCCTTTTCTATTCTTGTTAAAGGCTGAGGTTTTTCTTCATAATTCGTTGCTTGTTTTTCTTTAAATGCGGGACAACGATTAATCACGCCCGCTAATTCACAACCCAAAATATTTAATCTATCAACTTTGCGAGACCCCTCTTTGCCAACCACATCAATTCCATATCCAATTAAATCTGGATGAACGCTATTTATTGCCATAGCCTGTCCAGAAAGACTTGGTTGACCCGATATTGCTAAAATAGCTTTTGGATTAAAATTTTCGCGCGATTGAGTATTTGTTAAAAATTCCCTTAAAGTGTCTTCGGTGTTTGGCCTTGAGCCATCTGGCTTTTTTTCAGCATTAATGTAATTTATTACGAAACCATTTAAATCCATTTTTTTACTTTCAACAATTTCTTTGGCAATATCAGTTTCTGTGGGAAATTTAATTCCATAATTTTTTTGAAAATATTCCACCGCACCATTTCTTTTTTCAGCTAAGTTATGAAAGGCTGGATTGGCATAAACTTCATCAATTTCTTGTTGTAAATTTTCCATAGTTTTTTTAGACTCACCCTTATTTTCAAGCGTAGAATTAATTCTATCTAGTAAAATTTTTTTAGCAAAACTTTCGCTGTCAAGCCACCCCTCTCTATCCCCAGCAAGAACAAATATTTCTTGAGGTTTTTCGTTCAATTTTGGTAAAAAATATTCTAAAAAATCGTTAAATCTGCTTTCCATGCCAGTTTGAGTAGCTCCAAAAATAATTGTAGATTCATATTTTTTCCCTGTTTTAGGCAAAACCTCGGCAACAAAACCAATGTTTTCAAAATCATTCATTAGTTGTAGCTTTATTTCATTGCTAAAATTATTAGATTGATCAATTTGTTGACGCTCTTTCGTGCCCCGAATTTTTTGAAAAATATTTTTTTGCAACGCTTTATTTATATCCTCTTCACTAATTTCTTTTTGTAAAATTTTATCTAGATCTGATTGTTGATGATTCTCAACTTTAGATAGATCTTCAAAGGCACCAAAATAATATAAAATTCTGGCTAAAGAATTTAATTTACTTTTATTAAAACCAAATTCTTGGGAAAAAATTTGCGCTATTGATCCTGGCATAATTTGCGTAGCT
>CAJBXX010000284.1 GCA_903959715.1 uncultured Alphaproteobacteria bacterium
CTGGCAATGAACTTGACATGGGCAGTGATTTTGATGAACTTTCCGACCTCGCCTTCCACAATTGCCCCAATATTTCTCAATCCCAACTCAACAACCGCAACACTTTACTCGGAATCATGATATTCGCCGGCTTCGATTTTTATAGCCAAGAATGGTGGCATTACCAACTTTTTGATGCGAGAAAATTTGAAGTGGTTTAGGGGGGCGGGTTTTTAGAACTAACTAAGAAAATAAAAAAAGCGAGAGGTCGTAACCCCTCGCCTAATTTTGTGAATAATTTGATTTCTCAAAATATTCTTGTTACCAGCTTGACTACAAATTCCCCAATTTGTTTGTAATTAATAAATTTATTAAATAATTTATTAAATTTTTTGACACTGGCTTAATATCATCTTAAAATTTAAAAATATTCTATCAACAAATATTTTTAAAAATGATTAAAACAAATTATCGCCTCGGATTAGATCTCGGAACCAACTCTATTGGCTTTGCCATTCTTGAATTAGACAAAGAAAATTCTCCAAAAAAAATTATTGATTCAGGTGTGAGAATTTTTTCTGATGGTCGCGAACCAAAAACTGGAGAACCTTTGGCAGTTGCGAGAAGAATTGCTAGAGGAATGCGTCGCCGTCGCGATCGTTTTTTGTCACGTAAAAAAACTTTAATGAATTATTTAATTCAAATAAATTTGATGCTAAAAGATGAAATTTCCCGTAAAAAATTAGAATTATTAAATCCTTATGAACTTAGAACCAAAGCTATTTACGAAGAATTAAAGCCCGAAGAATTAGCTCGTGCAATTTTTCATTTAGCGCAAAGACGAGGCTTTAAAAGCAATCGTAAAGAAATTAAAACCGATTCGGAAATTTCCAACGAAGATAGTGAAAAAAAATCAAAAAAAGAAAATACTAAAATTACCGACAATGATAAACGCGAAGAACTCGCTAAAAAAATTCACGAAAGTAATTCAAAAACATTAGGGGAATTTTTATATAAACAAAGATTATTAGAGAACCTCTCAACTCGCTCCAAGCCTGATGAAAATGCACTTTACGCTACTCGTAAAATGTATGAAGACGAATTTGAAGTTATAAAAAATAATCAACAAAAATTCCAAAAAATTTCCGAAGAAAATTGGCAAAGAATTGATGAAATAATTTTTTATCAAAGACCTTTAAAATCTCAAGATAAAGGATTTTGTCGCTTCATAAATAAATTTAAATTTGAAGCTAAAAAATTGCCTGATTGGGCAGAGAATTTATTTATTAATCGCGACCAAAAACAATATCCATTTGGCTTGCCAAGGGCTTATTTAGCTCTTCCCAGCTATTGCAAATTTAGAATTTTATCCGAAGTAAATAATTTAAAAATAAAAAATTTAAGAACGCGCGAAATAATTGAATTAACTCCACAACAAAAACAACAAATAATTGAAAGACTTAATTCACAAAAATCTCAAGTTAAATTTTCTGCACTTAAAAAATTAATAAGCACAAAAAAAATAAGTTATGTTGGGGATGATTTTGAATTTAATTTGGAAAGCGAGAGAAGAGAAGGATTGGACGCCAATCCAACGGAATCTTTATTAAAAAATGAAAAATATTTTGGTGAAAATTGGCATAATCTTTCATTGCAAAAACAAGATGAAATTGTTGAATTTTTACTTGAAGAAGATGATGAAATGAACATCGAAAATAAGGCTTTAAAAGATTGGAATGTTAATGAAATTCAAGCAAAAAATCTTGCTAAACTTACGATTAATTCCTTCTCGAAAACCTCGGTAGGAACAATGTGTAAAGAAATTTTACAAAAATTATGTGAAGAAATTTCTTCTAAAAATTGCCTTTATCATCAAGCATTAAAAAATCTTGGAATCGATCATAGTGACGAAGATTACAATGACGGCTCAAAAAATGCCCTCACCTATTACGCCGAAGCAATTCCGACATCAGTTGTAAAAGTAAAAGGAGGGTCAATCGAAGAGAAAGAATTTGGCAAAATCGCCAATCCAACCGTACATGTTTCGTTAAATCAATTGCGTAAAGTTGTTAATTCAATTATTGAAGATTACGGCAAGCCAACCGAGATTAGCGTTGAGTTGGCGAGGAATTTAAA
>CAJBXX010000285.1 GCA_903959715.1 uncultured Alphaproteobacteria bacterium
GCCTCAAATTCTTTTGTTGAAATATCAAGTAATTGATTATCTACAATTTTATTTTCTTTATAAGAAAAATTATAATTGTTAAAGGTTTGAAAATTTTGATAAAATGTTTTGTAGAATAATATTTTATTCATAACTTCTCGTGAATTTAAAATTAATTTCTTTCAAAATCTCTGTAGCAATTTTTTCACCATCAATCTTAGAGCTATCAAACCAAATATTATAAAAATCTTTACATAATTCAAAAACATTGCTTTGAACAATTATTTCTTTTTCATTTCTAACTGGATTATTATTGTAAGTTCTAAATCTTTTCAATCTTTCTTCAAGTGGACAATCAATTCCAACAAATAAAACCCTTTCATTTTTGAAGAAATCAATATGATATTTCATAAGTTTCATGGCATTATCCTCGGCATTAAAAGTAGTATCAATAACAACATTTTTACCATTCTTTAAGAAAATCTTTGCCATCTGAAGCATTATTTCATCACAAATTGGTCTTCTAACTTCTCGAAAAGGTATTTTAAAGTTAGTGGTGGATAAATATTTTTTCACTTCATCTATTTGCAAAATCACAAATTCATCATTCGATTGATTGCATATTTCTTTCGCAACTGTTGTTTTGCCACAGCAAGATGGACCGTTTATAATTATCACTTTATCCGTTAAAGTTTGCCCAAATTGAGAAAAATTAATTTTCATCATTTCTCCATAAATTTTTATTTAAATTTTCAGCAAAATCTTTGGTTAATAATTTTACAGAATTTTCGGAATTTTCAATTTTTTGGTCTTCAAGTTCCATAGTTTTATTAACCTCTTTTATTATCAATCTAGCTTTAAATTCCGCTCGATTTTTAATAATTTTTTGCAATGAACGCTCACGGGGAATAATCGCATAATGCAATTCGCAATCAATTGCCTCGGCTAATCTTCTTAAAGATTTTAAGGAAATTGTTTCAAAAGCTTCGTTATTTTCTAGTTGATTAACGCTTTGCTCGGAAATATTTAATTTATTGGCAACAAAAGCCAAAGGCATTGATAATGCTTGCCTTATAGTTTTAATCCAGCCATTCTTAGGCTTGGTTTCAAAGCACATTTTTTTAAAATGATTATCTAAATTTTGTAATTGTATTTGTTTTAATCTTTTAGTCATAAATCAGTTTATAACTTTAATAATAAAGAATCATTTTCATATTATAACTTTATTTTGCAAGTATTATTTTAAGTTATAATATGAAATAATTGGTTTTTTTGTGGTGTTTTTTAAATTAATTTACATTATTTAAAGTTCCGCTTCAAATTCGCAATAATTGTTTAATATCAAGCATCTACGAATCTGGAAACCAAGTTTTAAATCTGCAAATTCACTCAAATCTTCATGTTTAATTTCTTTATTTAATTGCTCGCAATTAAAATTTTTAAAATAGAATTTTCTTATTTTAAAAAATTTAGCACCAAATTTTTTAATAATTTTTCTCAATTCATTTTCAACATTTTCTAAATCTTCAGTTCCAAAACTATAAATAAGAGTTGATGGAGGTTGCCCAATGACACCAAACCTATCGGCGGCATCGCTAGATTGAATTGAAAATAAAAATTTTCCCTCAATATCTCCAGAGTAATACCAAATCCCACTTTTAAATCAAATTCTAACAAAATATTTTTGAGATAAAAATCTTTAAAAAATGAAGTCGTATGCCCATACGGCTGAGGCTTTTTAAGGATTTTTATCCAGAAATATGAAGTTAGAATTTGACATTTTAAAAACATTTAAAATGGGATTTGGTATTTAATCTTCCCATAAAAAACCTCCTTATCTTTTTCTAAAATTAATAACATCATCAAGAGAAGTGTTTGAATTCCAAAATTTATCTCTCTCAACTTTTAAACTAGAAATTGATGGGTGCCTTATGCTTTTTAATTCTTTTAAACTAAAATAACCCAACTCTGCCATTTCATCATCGCCTAAATTGGCAAATCCGAAAAACAATTTTTCAACTGGATCATATTCGGTAGCATACC
>CAJBXX010000286.1 GCA_903959715.1 uncultured Alphaproteobacteria bacterium
ATTAATTTAGAAATTTAAATATAATAATCATGCGTTCACCCAATCCTGCATTAAGTCCAAAACAAAAACTAGAGCTAGATGATTCAGCCAATCCTGCATTAAGTTCAGAAGAACAGCGAGCACTAGAAGAATTTCAAAGTTTTTTAGATAACGCTAATCATACGCGAACTCCTCTTTATACTTTTGCATTAGAGGGAAATTTATGGGCGGTCCAAGCTCTGCTTGAAGTTAAAACAAATCCAAATTTAGCAATACAAGATGAAATGAAAACGGCGCCTATTCATGCCGCCTCGCAAAATGGTCACTCGGAAGTTGTTAAGGCTTTACTTCAAGCTAGAGCTGATCCAAACGCATTAACAAAACATGAATCTTATATAAATGCTCTTCATATGGCTCTAGAAAATAAACATGATGAAGTTGTTATAGAATTGCTTAAGGGAGGGGCTGATTCAAATTTACCAAGGAGAGATAAATGGGGTGCAACCCCTCTACATGAAGCATCAAAATATGGGAGTTCAGAAATTGTCAGAGCTTTACTTGATGCAAAAGCAAATCCAGATTCTTTAATGAAAGGTGATTTAACCCCTATTCATTTAGCTTCTATTGTTGGTAATAAAGAAGTTGCTGAAATTTTAATTGGGGCTGGAGCAAATTTAAATTTAAAAGATGAAGATGGAAAAACCCCTCTTCACCATGCTTTGTTAAATGGTAAACTTAAAATTGCTAAGATTTTGGTTAAAAATGGAGCGGATATAAATGCACCAATGAATAATGGCATAACTCCTACTGAAATACTCAATAAAATTAAAGAATTAAGCGAAGCTAAATCAGCAAGAAGTGAAATCAAATCAGAAAAAGATTCATCCCCAATGAAAGTTGAATCTGATAGCGGAGCTAGAGCAAAAGGTGATGATTCGCTTTCAGAAGGTATGGCTAAGATTTCAATAAAACAAGAAGCTGGAGAAGGGGTTAGATTAAGAGGTGAGGTTGTTGCGGAAAGATTGAAAGCGCCAGCATGTGATCTTGAGCAATTAGATTAAACTTGATTTAGATCGTGAATTATTTTGCAAGATTTTTATTTATTAAATCTAAAATATCATCAACTCCAATTCCCGATAAATTTCGCATAGTTTTTATATCATTTTGTTCGATGAATTTGTCTTTCATAAACATAGAGCGGAACTTGCATTTTCCATTATCAAGAAGTGATTTATTGAGTAAAAAATTGCCAACCAAACTGCCAAATCCGCCAATCGCTCCTTCTTCAATGGTGATAAAAATTTCATGATTTTTTACCGTTTCGATTACTAAATTTTCATCAAAAGGTTTGGCGAATCGAGCGTCAATAATGGTGATTTCAAAATTATATTTTTCTTTAATAATTTTTGATGCTTCGATGGCGTTTTCAATGATGGTTCCGAGAGTCATAATTGCCACTTTTTCGCCTTTTTGAATTATTTGAGCTTTACCAATTTCGAGAATTTCATCATCGTCAAAATTAATTATGGTCGAAGCTTCGGCGCGCGGAAAACGAAAAGCACTCGGGCGATCATTGATTTCATTGGCGGTATTGATTGCTTTAATTAATTCTTGACCATTTGACGGTGCCATAATTACAAAATCAGGCAAATTAATTAAATAAGCAATATCGAACGAGCCGGCATGAGTAGGGCCATCGGCTCCAACGAAACCAGCGCGATCAATGGCAAAGCGGACGGGCAATTTTTGCAAAGCGACATCATGAATTACTTGATCGTAAGCCCGTTGTAAAAAAGTTGAATAAATGGCGCAAAATGGCTTCATGCCTTCACTGGCAAGCCCCGCCGAAAATGTCACGGCGTGTTGTTCGGCGATTCCGACATCAAAAATTTTATTAGCATGATTTTTGGCAAAAAAATCAAGCCCTGTCCCGCCAGGCATCGCGGCGGTAATTGCTAAAATTTTTTCATCTTTTTTTGCTAATTCGCTCAAACGAGTTCCAAAAATTTTTGAAAAAGTTGGAAAATTTGAAGTGGCTTTTTGTTGAACTCCCGTCTTTGGATCAAAGCATGAAACCGCGTGAAGTTTATCGGAACTTTGCATGGTTTCAACGAAGCCTCGACCTTTCTCGGTGACGCAATGAATTAGAATTGGATCGGAAGATTTATCGTTGCGAATATTTTGTAAAATTGGCACTAAAATATCGAGATTGTGACCATCGATTGGACCAATATAATAAAAGCCGAGCTCTTCAAAAATGTTGCCTCCCATCCACCATTCTTTGATGGATTTTTCAAATTTTCGCGGATATTTGCCAACCGCTTCGGGCAATTTATGAACGACTTTTTTAGAAAAATCACGAATTTTTAAATAAGATTTTGAAGAAGCTAAGCGTGAAAAATAATGCGACATCGCTCCTGTAGGCGGTGCGATCGACATGTCATTATCGTTCAAAATTACGATTAAGCGATTATCGTGAAAATATTGTTCTTCGAGTGCACCGGCATTATTCATGGCTTCGAACGCCATACCCGCCGACATTGCTCCATCGCCAATCACCGCAATCACATGCGATTTTTCTTGTTTAAATTTTTTGGCGACTGCGATGCCAAGGGAAGCGGAAATTGAAGTCGAGCTATGTCCCGCTCCGAAAGGATCAAATTCACTTTCAGCTCGGCGCGTAAAGCCTGACAACCCTTCGGCTTTGCGAATTGTGTGCATTTTATTGCGTCGTCCCGTCAAAATTTTATGCGGATAGGCTTGATGTCCAACATCCCAAATTAATTTATCGTGAGGTGTGTCGAAAACATAATGAAGAGCGCAAGTGATTTCAACAACGCCAAGCCCCGCGCCCAAATGTCCGCCAGTTTTCGCCACCGCAGAAATTGTTTCTTGACGCAATTCATCGGCGATTTGCTTGATTTCGTTTAAAGAATATTTTTTTAAATCCGCCGGTAAATTAATTTTATCGAGAAGCGGAGTGCTTGATTTTAAAGGGTCGGTCATTCAATAAAAAATATAGTAAATTTATTTTGTAAAAGAAAATTTCTTGAAATACACTCGATTCAATTAGTTTAAAAAATTAAATTAAAAATCATTTTTTTAAATTCTAAATATTTATTATAAAATCACAAGTCAGCAAATGTTTAAAAGTTTCACAAATTTAATTTTCATCCGTAAAACTAAATTTTTATATTTAAGTTTTTTTCTATTCGCCACTACTATTGGCATTAATTTGGTAACTTTTCCCTCAATTTTAAAACTCAACAAAATTAGTCCTTCGCAAATTGGTATTGCTTTTGCCATCGAAGTTTGTGGAGTTGCTTTTATGTCGTTTTTTTTGAGCAAATTCGTTGCGCGATTTGGCATTATTAACGCTTTAAAAATTGCCTCAATTATTTATTCTTCAATAGTTTTGATAATCTATTTTTATGTAAGTTTTATATTTTGGTTATTGTTAATTTTTATTTTAGGATGTTGTTGGCTCATATTCGCCATCTCTAGACTATCATGGCTTAATTTGTTTTTAAATAACGATGAACGCGGAATTGGTTTAGGAATTTTTAGTGCTTTAATTTCGGGTGGACTCGCTTTTGGACCGGTAATAGTAAAGTTTTCGGGAGCTGAAAGTTATTTAAGTTTTGCAATTTCGGCAATATCAGTTTTATGTGCATCATTATGTCTCAACCCTTTAAAAACAGAGCTTCAACCACAAATAAATTCTGAAAGAATTTCGATGATTAAATTTTTAAAAAAAAATCCCAATAGTTTTTTTAGTCGTTTTTTTCTCGATTTTACTACTTATTCAATGTTAAGTTTAACCGTGGTTTTTGGCACGGGAATTGGTTTTAGTAATGAGAATTCGGGCTTACTAATCACTGCTTACATGACCAGTGGGTTTTTTGATATTTTTGTCGGCTTTATGCTCAAAAAAACTCCCGCCAAAACATTAATTAATATTGGTTATTTAGGTTGTCTTTATTGTTTTTTGCTAATAAGCCTTTATCACGAATCATTCTATTTTTTGATGACGCTTTTCTTTTTGTTTGGCTTATTTATTGCTTGCATTTATGTATCAGTTTTTAAAATGATTAATGAAGATTACGAAGAAAAAGATCTCATTCCCGCTAATTCAACTTTCCAATTTGTTGGCACTTGTGGAGCGCTTACGGGCAGTTTAATTTGCGGTTTTATGATTAATTTTTTTGGTGCTCAAGGCTTCCCAATTACGATTTGTTTTGGCTGTTTATTTTATTTAACTTTTTTAGTCATTTATGAAAAAAATAAAAAATAATTCATCGAAAAAATTAGCGAAATCACAAAATAAAATTCGCCTCGGCGTTAATATCGATCACATCGCAACCATTCGTAACGCTCGTGGCGGAAGCCATCCCGATCCAATTGACGGCGCAATTTTAGCACAAAAAAGTGGAGCAGACGGCATTACAATTCATTTACGCGAAGATCGTCGCCACATTCGCGATGAAGATTTATTGCGTTTGAAAAAACATATAAAATTGCCAATAAATTTAGAAATTGCTGGCACCGAGGAAATGCTAAAAATTGCCATTAAATCCAAGCCTAACGCGGTTTGCATCGTTCCTGAAAAGCGTCAAGAAATTACCACCGAAGGCGGGCTCGATTTGATTAAAAACCAACAAAATTTAGAAAAAATTATTAAAAAAATTCGTCAACATAAAATTCGTGTTTCGCTTTTTATCGATGCGGATTTTAAACAAATTGATATGGCAAAAAAACTTCAAGCCGATATTATCGAAATTCACACGGGAGAATTTTGTAATTTGGTCGGAGTTGCTCAAAATCGTGAATTTGCAAAAATTAAAAAATGCGTTGAATATGCTTCTGGCTTGGGTTTGGAATGTCATGCCGGTCATGGTTTAAATTATCAAACTGCCAAAAAAATTGCCAAAATTCCACAAATTTGTGAATTAAATATCGGGCATTTTATTATTGGCGAAGCAATTTTTGAAGGGCTCGATAAGGTTATAACAAAAATGAAAAAAATAATATTATTATAAAATGTTATAACTAAATTGATTTTAAAGTATTTTTATAAAAAATTATTGGCAATTTAACTTTTAAATTAGCGATTATGATAGATTATTTTGGAGCGACTCGAAAAAGAGATGAGATAAAAGCGCTAGAGCATCGTAATAAAATAGTTGATTTAACCGAGAGTTATCATGATATTCTAAGGAGAGAAGGTTATTCAGAAAATGTTATTATAGTATTTAGTTTTCTGGAAAAAGTTGAGATGAACTTTGAAAAGTTGGATAAAGGAAGATCATTTTTAGAAAAAACGGGAGAAGAATACGCCAAAAAATGTGCTAAAAAGATTTTAACGGCAATGAAAGAGGTTAAAGATTTCGAAGCTCTTCATGATGAATTAAGTGAAAAAGATGCTAAAGGTAAAAGTTTAATTGAGAATATTTTTTTACAAAGAGAAAATTATCTCACAAATCAAAATTGTGCTTTAGAGCCAGCCTCAAAATTTAATGAATTAAAGAATGTTTTTTTACTCTATGATGATGAAGTGAAGAAAAATAAAGAAAAATTTTATAACACTTTAACAGAAAAAGGTTATCCGTCAAATTTTAAAAAATTATATTCTCTTCTTGACAAAAAATATGAAGAATTTAAAGAAACAGATCATTTTAAAAAAACATTAAAAACCGCAACAGATGAAGAATGTTTTAAAAGTTTTTCTGAAGATTATTTAAAAGGATTAGAATCAAGACACAGTGATTTATATAATATCTATAGCTCTGTAAATCCTGAAAATGGTAAAAATTTTTTAATGGAATTATTGATGCAAAGATATAATTTTGTAAGAGAAAGAGGTCCTAAAGAAATTACCCTAGATGTTGAAAAATCAAGAAATGTTATAAAGGAACAAAAAAAAATTAGAAAGGAATATTTTTTACGCAATGATAAAAAAAATCGCTCTGAAATTAGAGGAAAATTATTATCACATATTTCGGTAAATAATCCTGACGATCTCAATATAGCTCAGGGATACATTACCGCAACCTATAATCATGTTGATGATCTTCGAGATCAATTTGAAAAAACGGCAATAGGCAGATTATATCCCAATGATAAAGATGAATTCAAGGATTGGCTTTCACGGCATAAAATTGTTAGAGAGCTTAAGAGTGGTCAATCAGGGGGTCAAAATTTTTTACAAAGAAAGTTAGATTCGGAAATTGTTGATGCTTTAAGTAATATGTCTTTTAGGGTTTCGTCTTCAGATTTTGAACAAAATGTTGGCTTGTTTTTTTCGGATTCCACTAAAGGTTTATATCAAAATATAGCCGAAGTTTTACATGGCCTTAACAAGAAAAAAGCTAATTTTAATCAAGATTTTGCAGATAAATTACAAAATGGCGTTACGGAGCAACAAGTTGGAAATTTTTTTCATCATATTGACGATCTCGAAGTGTCGTTTTTAATGTCCAAAGAAGCGAAAAAATTAGAAACATCTAACAATTTAAGCGATGAAAGCTATGATGGAGAATTTTCGCGATGGCTTGCAATTAACAAAAATAATCAATCCAATCCAAGTTTTAGCGAAGTAAATAATGAGCTTGTTAAGACAGCCAACAATAATAACAAAATTTTGCAGGAAGTGTTGAAAATGAGGAGAGGAGTGCTTGCTGATGTTGATTCTAGAGGATTTAAATATAAAGATGCGATTAGTAGAGTCATATTAAAACATGATGCTATTTTAGCAAAAAAAATTGAAGCAAAAAAAGAAAATAATTTAACAAAAGATCTTAGCGAACAAGATAAAAAAAATGAAAAATTTTATCAAAAATTAAGAGACTATGCTAAGGCAAATAATATTCAAAATGAAGATGCAGAATTAATTATAAATATTTATAAAGCCATTGATAAGATTAATAATAGAGGTTTTCCTCATTCTGCATTTGGTGGTGATAATCAAATTAAAAATAAAGATTTGATTAATAATATTTTAAGTAAAAAAACCAGCACAAAGACCGAAAGCAGAGTGGAAATAAAAAAAGTTTTATTGGATGTGAGAGAGAGAAATTTAAAATATAGTGAAGAACATGCCAATAAAGCAATTAAAGAAGAATTATTTGATCATCTTTTTAAAAATATAGATAACGAAGATTCATCCTATAAAGCCTTTAAAGCAAAAGAAGCAAATTTTAAAGAATTTTTAGCACCCAGTTCCAAACCAAAGTCAAGTTTTTTAGTAAGGTACTTTGGTGAAAGAAATAAGTAAAACAAGTTATCAATTTATTTATCATTGAGATAATGGGCGATGATTTTGATAAGAATTTCGGTGTCGCTACCCTTGATAAAATAATCATTAATTTCGCAATCAAAAAAGTGAAGAAAATTTTCTTTGCCACTTTCGCCAGTAATTGCGATGATGGGGATTTTATATAATTGCTTTTGTGATAAATTTTCGCTAGAAATTGAATCTTCGTTTTGTAAGTTATTTTTATTATTTTGAAGTTCAATTTTTCTAATTTCCTTCGCCACTTCATCGCCATTAAATGGAGGCATGCTGATGTCGGTTAATATGATGTCAAAGCTTGATTTTCCTTCGGAATCAAGACTTTTTTTATAGCATTCGAGCAAATCTTTACCGCTACTCGCTTCGCTAATAACTAGACCCACAGACTCTAAAATCTTTTTGGTAATAATCAGATTAATTTTTTGATCATCGGCAAGTAAAGCTTTTTTATTGCGTAAATTACTAACATAACTTTCTTGTGAACCTATGTAATCAAGGGTATCTTCTACACTAAAGAGCCATTTATTTATTGAGCGATAAAGCGAGTTATAGTTTGATGATTTTTCTATGTATGAATCAAATAAGCGATATTTAGAATCTTTGCAATCGAACTCTTCACCGATTTGTGAAAAAGATTTTTTATCCATCGCGGTATAGGCGATAATTGGTATTTCTGCGAATCCATCTTCTTTTGTTGATCTGATTTTTTTAACAAATTCGATAGTGTTAGTTTTTGAAATATTGATATCAATAATTATTAATTGATATTGAGTTGACTTTATCATTCTTGAAGCTTCCTTAAAGTTTGGAGCGAATTCAAAAGTTAAATTTGATAAGTTTTTTTCAAGCCTATCTTGAATAAGTAAAAAATTATCTTTTTCGTCGATAAAAAGTATTTTTTTAAAATCATCGACAACGATATCGCTATTTATTTTGCTTAAATTATTCGAAGCCTTGTCTATTAACGGAAATAATAAGGAAAATTTAGTCCAACCGCTAATTTGTTTGCCCGAGCTGTCATAGCCTCCAAATTTTGATTCGCAAGTGATGTCACCGCCAATTAAAAGCATGTTTCTTTTGCAAAATGGTAATCCCAAACCATTTCCATCTTTTTTGCCAAAAGTAAAGAAATCATCAAAGAGCTTTGGAAGTATATCCGGCAATACTCCTGGTCCGGTATCGTAAATAAAAATAGTGTTATAAATTTTATCTCCAACCGTGCGATTTTTTTCTGTTCCGATTATAATATTTGATTCTGGAAAATTTTCTAAATAATAAAGTGAATTTTTAAGAAGGTTGAAAATTATATAGGTAAGTCTTTCGGGAAAGGCTTTTAAAATAAAATTTTCCTCTGGGTTTCTTGGTAAAATGGTTAGAATTTTCGATTTCTCGTTTTTATTTTTATAGCCATAAGTTTTTACTATTTTTTCAATAATAGGACCGGGTTGCATGTAAGAAAAACTTGATTCACTTATTTTCTTTTCATTTATATCGGAAAGAATGGCGTTGATGATGGTATTGGCATTTTTTATCGCATCATTTATGTATAAAGTGTATTCAATTAATTTTAATTTGATGGAAGAATTTACTTCGTTAAATTCGTTTAAATCATTATCGTAGTTCTTATCTACTTTTAAAAAGGAATTGCTTGGGGCAGAGGGGGTGGAATTTTTGTTTTTTATATTACCGATATCGTTCATCAAATTTCTAATTTGAAAGCCAATCATATTTATCATGTTCAATGGATTGCGAAGCTCATGAGCAATTGAAGCGGCTAAGGATTTGAAAATTCTGGATTTTTCTTCTTCAACTTTAAGATTAATTTCGCCAGTTTTTGAAGAGAAGTTTATTAAAATGCTACCACCTATAACCATTGGCATTAATAACAAATATTCTAAATATATTTTTTCACTTAAATTAACAATGTTTTGAGAGTTGAATAAATAAAAAATATATGATAGTAAAACACCAAACCCCAAAACAACAAAAAATGTTAAGAGATTTGGCATTAAAATGATGGTCATAAAAATCATCATTGTTTCGCATATTAACCATAATCCAGAAAAATTATTCATTAAAGTTAGGTAAGTAAAGATAAAGGGCAGATTAATTATAAGGCAAACATACCAGTAAAATGAAAAAAATACCCTTAACCAATTCCTCTCTTTTAAATATTTTATAAAGATATATGGTGAAAATAGAGAAGAGCAGATCATTCTTAGTTTTAAATTTTCATAAGGCTGTTCATAAACATATGTCCATAAAATTCCATAAAAACTATGACCAATTAGTGCAATCCAGGCACCAAATAAGAAGCTTAATCTGTTTCTCGAATAATCTTTTAAAAGAAAATCAATCAATTTTTTGCAATGATTCATTTTTTATGTTCTGAAAAAAATATTACTTTTTTATCAGATTCAAACCAAATAGAGTCTTCCTTGCCTATTTTTTCATTAATAATTGGCAAATAATCATCCAAAGATCTGTGAATAAAATTCCAATCATAAAGCCAAGCAATGCTGTGATAAGAAAATAGTTTATAATCTTTGTGAGCAAGAACAAAAACTCCATCCTTATTTAAACTTGCAAAAGATTCGCTAGCTAAAGAACCAAGAATGTTATTTGGTAAGTAATCTGCTAAACCGATATTATAGATAAAATCGAATTTTTTATCACTTTTCCAATTTCTAAAGAAAACTTTTATATCTTCTTTGTAAAGCCTTACCTCCACATTATTGTTTTTATCGCAACAATTATGAGATATATAAGATAGGGAAGCTACTTCTTGATCAAAACAATGATATATTACCTTTTTATCAAATTGATGTGATATTATTTTTTTTAATTCAAAACCAGATCCAGAAGCGATATTCAAGATGTTGATTTCTTTAAGATTTGATTCATTGATAAATTTTATTATTCTATTACCCATTATCTCAACTCGGTTTATAACTGCTTTTGCGAGAGTGTCATTCAAAAAAAACATATCTATATAATTTCCTAATTTATTATTGGAAATCGTCTTATTATCATAGAGAGTTTGAAGCATTACATAATCGCCGGGATATCCAAATGGCTTGCTCAAAGCTCTTGATCCAATTAATGAATGAGAGAATAGATAATTTATTGACCCTCTATAAAATAATTGAAGTTTTTTTAGAGTCTTTGAATCTGTTGAATCTAGGTTTACATCTTTGTGTAAATCATCCAGAATTTCCGATAAGTCATTTGAAAACTTTTCGTAGCTTACATTAGATTTTTCAGATAAAACTTCATGAAAAAGATTTTCTGTTTCCTTAATTTTGTTGAAAACTTTTGAGTACAAAACTTCTTCTTGTTCTGAGATGTTTTGTATTTTTTTTATTGATTTTAGCATTGGTTTTTTAAATTGATTTTAAATGTAA
>CAJBXX010000287.1 GCA_903959715.1 uncultured Alphaproteobacteria bacterium
GCATTTCTCATTAAAGATACATCTTTTAATGATCTAACAACATTCAAAACTCCTTCAACTTGAGAAGATAAATCAGGGCGACGTTTTATTATTTCGCGCACTACTTTTTGCGTTAATGCAATCGTATCAGCTTTTTTACCCTCAAAACTTAATCTAGCTAAATGCAGGAAGTCTTTTTCTAAATCACTCATGTAGTCCGTTGCTAAATAGTTAATATAATTGATTAAGTTAATCTTAGTGGACTAGTTTTATAAAACAATAGAAAAGTAGTCCACTATGAAAAAGCAACTCTTAATGAGGATTTTGATACAGAATCAATATAATGAACCCCTCTTCTCAGTCACAACTTCTTAAAAACATCTAGACTTTTTTTTAAAAAAAATTTTAAAAAAATACAAGAAAATAAAATTTGTATGAAAGTATTTTCCAATATTTTATTACAGATTAAGAATAAATTTTTTTCTCAAAAATTCAATCTTTTTTTTCTATTTTCATCATTATAAAATACCTGCGATTGAGTCTTGTATTTCAATGCTTGATGCGGTCTTTGATAATTATAAAACTTGATAAATCTGTCAATTTGAATTCTCAATTCTTCCAAATTATTACTTGGATTTATATAAATTTCTTCTTGTTTAATTGTTCGCCAAAATCTTTCAATATAAATATTGTACTCACAAAATTTATTTTTATTTGAGTGAGTTGCAATCGCTTCGCTCTTGTCTGCCCATCTGCCAACTGAGTCCATGCTAATTTGAATATTTTTTTGCGTTAAAAAATCAATCCAATCCTTTGAAGTAAATTGACTTCCTTGATCAGAATTAATTATCTGCGGAGTTGCTAATTTCAAGCCTTTATGAAGAATTTCCAAGCAAGGTTGCGTATCAAGCGATATGGATAATTTTGAAGAAACAATAAATCTACTAAAAATATCAATCAACGCAACAAGATAAACAAAGCCTCGCGGGGTTTTTATATAAGTTATATCAACCGCCCAAACTTTATTTGGTTTGGCAATTTCTAAGTTTTTTAGTAGATATGGAAATTTTTTATGATCCTTGTTGATAATTGTGGTTCTAGGCTTAGCGTAAATTGCTTGTAAACCAAGTTTTTGCATTAAACGCAGAACTTTTTTATGATTTATTTTTTTGTTTTGATCGGTATTTTGACTATTTTGTGCAATTTTATTATTCAAAAATGCTGTAATTTTTCGATAACCAAAGAACGAATATTTTGACCAGATTTCTTTTATTTCATTAGCGATGGAATTAGTAAAATCAGGCACTAAACGTGGTTTGTAATAAATATTGGAGCGATTAATTTCAAGCAATTCGCATTGTTTTTTGACACTTAAATTGTGGTGATTGCGAACAAGTTTTTCTTGTTTGGTTTTTTTATTTAAGTGTCCAGAACTTTTTTTAAGAAATCACGCTCAACGGTTAATTGACCAATTTTTTTATAAAGATTTTCTATTTCTTTTTCGGCTTGTTTTTCTTTAATTTTTGTTGCCTTGTTAGTAATTAAATTATCACTAAAAACATTGCTACTATTGGTTTTAAACTGCTTTACCCAATTGCTTAAAGTTGCTTTTGAAATGTTAAATTCACTGCAAATTTGTGCAATTGTAAAATTATTTGAGAGATATTTTAGCGCGACTTTTAATTTAAAATCCGAACTATATTTTTTGAAATGTTTTGAAGTAGACATAACTTTTTCTTTTTGTTAATTGTTGATAAATATACTACAATTTTAAGAGAAAAAGTCTAAAGAAAATTTAAGATTTTCTGTCCGAAAATCGGGGAGCACTATACTCATCCTCGATTATGTTTTTAGTTAGTAACTTTTTTAAATTATACAAATTCGTATAAAAAAACAATGCACCGAATATATTTATTTAACTGCTTTGTAAAACTAGGTTTGAATCTGGATTTCAACTTTTGGTCTTAGCGGCACTAAAATATTAGCAAACGACCTGACGATTTGGTTATAAAAATCAGGAACTGCATGGGTCTTAATGCCTATGATTAAAGCATATTTAATTGGTTTTGGATCCTTGGCAGTCACGGCTCCTTCGCGATGATGGTAGTAGATATCAAAACACGATTCCTTTAAAGACTTAGCGTTAAATGTTTGCGTGTTTTTTAAGCACGGTTCCCACTTGCTGCCATCGCTTCTAAAATCATATTCGGCTTTTCCGTACATATTTTTTTGGGAAAAGAAGGATGTGGTTTTCGGATGTTTTGAGCTTCTTCCATCTTTATATTTGGTATATTTTCCTGAATGAGGTCTAAAGAAAACCTCAAGCCCAGCTTTTGTGTAAGCGCCAGGATGCTCAGGATCAGTTTCTGGCTTAATTACTAGAGTAGCCGAAATATCAACTTTTCCGGTTAATATAATATCGTCGGGCATTGGTATTTGAGCTCTTAAATGCTCTCCGATAGGAAGTTCACCTTGGTAAATTACGATCGCCTCGTTGTCATCGCATGTAACAAGTTGATTAACGTCTGTTTCAAAGCGACCCCATCCAACATCAATTCTTGGAAGTCCATTGCACTTTGCCTTATGTATCATCAAAGCGTGAATTGCTCTTTGGGATATGTCATCACCAATATAAGACTTGATCCCGGCTCCAGATCTCAAAGTTGATGGAGAGGCAAAGCTTGTGCCGCTGGTAGTGGTAATAAAAGGTTTAGAGGAAGCGGAAAGCACAGAAAACATTTCATTATCAGATCCTCCAAATGCCAACCCATCTGGCTTAACGACTCCGGGGCGTCTTCCTGGCCCAATACAACTATATTCCGCTCTGTTCCAACCTGAACTTGTCGTATCACATGCGCCAACTGCTAAAACATTTACGGCATCAGATGGTACTTGCACTCGGTTCAGACCACTTGCGGCATCCAGGTGTCCAGTATTTCCAACCGCAACTGTTGCAAATATATCATCATTTGACAAGAGTTCATCCAGGGAGGCAGTCCAAGCTGTGACGTCGTCGTCAGTGATTGATAGATCTGGCCCGATACTTAAGTTCATCAGATGGTATTTCCCCTTGTTGCCTTTCATGTGGCCCAGAATGCGATCAAGAACATCGACTATATCTAAATCATTTTTTCCCGTATCGCGATCAAGAACTCTTACATGATCTACGTTGCAAAAAGGTCTTTCTAGGTTAGGACTAATAATGTGGCCAAAAAGAAATGCTGAGGTAACGGCTATTCCATGCTCAATATATGAAGGAACCGCAGGGCCTATGCCTTTAGGATCAATTGCATTCGCCCATTTACTTAAACTAGATGAGCCAGAAATTCCTCCATCAAATATAACTGCATTTACACTAGGATTTAACGAAGAGCCATTTGGCAAAATCACGCTCTGTAAATTTAAATCTCTGG
Organism: uncultured Alphaproteobacteria bacterium; assembly: GCA_903959715.1. Taxonomy (GTDB): domain Bacteria; phylum Pseudomonadota; class Alphaproteobacteria; order Rickettsiales; family UBA1997; genus CAILUF01. The sequence goes on from CAJBXX010000287.1 coordinate 3,393, forward strand.
TTATGTTAGTGAGTTTAATAGGTCTTAAGCTAGGCATGCCTCTCAAAGCTCTCAAAAAAGAAAATTGTGCAATATCTAATGCTTTAGCAACAGGAGCTTTAACTGGAATAAACGTTAACCCTCCAACATCTCTCTTTTTATCCATGATAGCTTTTGCACCGCACATCTGTGCATAGGCTTCAAAATTATCTATTATTGATTTATTGCTAGAGTTGTGAATGACCACCTCAAGCATTGCTTCGTCCCTATCAGTGGGAACCGATTTAATCTTATCTTTTGCGAGATATGCGGAAACTTTTTCGACTTTAGTAAGTTGAAGGGTCGATTTCTGATTTGCACTCCATCCGTTAATTTTATCTGACCATTGATGATAGGCCTCCTTTGTTCCGGCTACAAAAACTTGCTCTGTAATAACTTCATCATCTGGATGTTTTTTTATTCCCCATTTCTCCGGCTTTATAGAGGTTGAACGACTACCGATAGACCTCAAGCCAACTGATTTTAATAAATCCTCTGGGAAATCAGTTTTTGAAATATACCGAGGGTGCATTGTCAGCAGTGATACAACTTCATTATTTGGACATGCGCTAGATGGCACCAAATCTAAGTCCCGAACCACATCTACAAGATTTTTTGCAATCCTTTGTTTTGCAGAAGAGAAGTCATAAGGCGGATTCTTCTCGCTTCCTCCGGTAGGAACCTTGACTTTAGCTGTTAATCTCTCTCCTTGTCCTAGTAAAAAATTTTTTTCTTTGCTCATTTCTTTTTACCTCGTTTTTTAGATGCTATTTTAGAAATTGTTTTGGTTCCTATTTTGCGAATTCTTAGCGTGTCCCGTGAGCATCCAGTCAATTCTTGAATTTTTCTTTGTGAGCATCCTTTATCGTTAAGAAGACGAGCAAATGATAAGCGGCCTTCCGAATCTAAGTCTTTAACTCTTCTGGTGATATGCCTATCAAGACCTTCTTTTAATGTGATGCTTTCCATCACAACTTCTCTTTGAATTGAGTTTAGGTTTTTTTCTATTTCGGCATAGCTAAGATCTTGATAGATCGAAGATAAAAGAGGTAGGTAGTGTTGCTTCTCAGAGGCTGGCAAATCTAACAGGTTATTAATATAGCTTTCCTGTTGTGGGGCATTGGGCTTCGGAAAGTTAATTATTTTATCAAATCTTCTCCAGATTGCAGAATCTAAAAGTTCAGGATGATTAGTGGCGGCTAGTAAGATACCGTCAGAGGGCCAACTATCAACGGCTTGCAGAAGTACAGTTACCAGTCTTTTAAGTTCCCCAACTTCATTTGAATCATCTCTTTTTTTTGCTATCGCATCAAATTCATCTAATAACAAAACTGATTGTCGTTTTTTTGCATATTCCAAAACCGCTCTGATGTTATTTCCTGTTTTTCCTAAGTAGCTACTCATGACTGCGGCTAGATCTAGCACTAATAATGGTCTATTGAGCTTTGCAGCAATCCATTTTGCAGATAATGTTTTTCCAACTCCTGGCGGGCCAACCAATAAAATTGTTTTAGTAGGAAAGAGTCCGGCTTTAATCAAATCTTGTTCACGCTTTCTTTCTTCAACGATTGAATCCAATTCGTTTTTAACATTCTCAACCCAGAACGGTTCAATTGTTATCTCATCAGTATCATGCCAAACCAACTCCAACCTAGAGTCTGAATCAACAGGAATAGGAGCGGCATTTCTCATTAAAGATACATCTTTTAATGATCTAACAACATTCAAAACTCCTTCAACTTGAGAAGATAAATCAGGGCGACGTTTTATTATTTCGCGCACTACTTTTTGCGTTAATGCAATCGTATCAGCTTTTTTACCC
>CAJBXX010000288.1 GCA_903959715.1 uncultured Alphaproteobacteria bacterium
ATCAGGCGATTGAATTTGAAGGCGAGTCTGCGTAAGCCTAGTAAATCTAGGCGCGCAAAGACGAGACCTGATAAATTCGGTCGCATCATTTAAGAGTGGAAATAGTATATCCTACGCCACGAACAGTTTTAATTAATTCAATCGGAATTTTCTTTCTTAAATTATGAATGTAAACCTCGATCGCATTACTCTCGATTGAATTATCCCAACTATAAATCGCGTCTTCAAGTTGGTTTTTTGAAATTGGTCGATCAATATTTTCTAATAGAATTTTAAGAATAGTGAATTCTTTTGGTGAAATTTCAATAATATTTTTTTGAAATTTTACGACATGTTTATTAACATCGAGTTCAATATTTTTGAAGGTTAAAATATTCTCGGCGATGCCTTTGTTTCTTCGGTGCAAAGAATTTATCCGTGCGAGTAATTCTTCATAATCAAAGGGCTTGGTGAGATAATCATCGGCACCTAAATCGAGCCCTTCAATTTTATTTTCAAGTGAGTTGCGAGCAGAAACGACAAGGATCGGAGTATAATTTTTTTTCGCCCGAATTTTTTTAATAATTTCAATTCCTGAAATGTCGGGCAGGTTAATATCTAAAATAATTATATCAAAATTAGTGGTACGAAGGGCCGTTTCGCATGATTCGCCATCTTGAACCCAATCAACTAAATATTTTTTATTTTCTAAAATTTGTTTGATCGATTTGCCAACAATAAAATTATCTTCGGTGAGCAAAATTCGCATGATTGAAAACTATTTAAAGATTTGTAAAATTATTCAAAATATTTAATTTAAATTTTAGAATACCAAATAAATCAAAATCTATAATGAAAATTTCAAGCTATCAAGTTGAAAATTATATCAAAAAAATTGCCGATGAAAAAATTTCGGGCTGTTTGTTATATGGTCCAGAGCCAACAATAACAAGGTTTAGATTTGAAGTCATCGCCAAAAAAATTGTTAATGATTTAAGCGATCCTTTTTTAGTTTCACAAATATCTGCTGAAAAAATTAAAGAAGATAAAGCAATTTTAATTGATGAATTTTATTCAATTTCAATGCTTGGCGGAAGAAGATTGATAATGATTAAAGATGCTGATAAGAACGCTTCAACAGCACTAATTGCATCATTAAAAAACTTATTATCCGATCCGCAATATGGCAGAAAAAGCGATAATTTTATTTTAATTCAAGCGGGCGATTTAGAAAAGGGTTCGGCACTTAGAAAATTAGTTGAAGAAAGTCAATTTTTAATGGCAATTCCATGTTATGAAGAAGACGCGACAAGCCTTAGAAAATCAATAGCAGAAAGCTTTATCGAAAATGATATAATTGTGGAAAATGAAATTATAAATTTAATGATAAAAAATTTTGGTAAAGATCGTAATTTAATTTTGAATGAAATTGCCAAGATAAAAAATTATTTAGATGATGAAAAAAAATTATCATTAGAGGTTTTTAAGAAAATAATTTCTCTAAAACAGGATGAAAATTTGCAAGATTTTGCGGTACAATTTGCTAGCAAGAACTATGATTGGTGCTTTCTGCAAGCCGAAAAAGCTTTGGAAAACGGCAATGAATCGATAATGCTTGTGCGAAATTTAATAAATTATTTTTCTAAGCTTTATAATGCTAAAATCCTCATTGAGATTGAGGGTAGTGGAATTGATGAAGCTGTAAAGTCGGCGCAAATTTTTTATAAAATTGAGTCAGATTTTCGGCGTAATTTACAAAATTTGTCATTAAAATTTATTGTAAAAAGTTTGCAAAGTTTTGAGAAATTAGAAATAAATTTAAAAAAAGGTAATATGTCAGCAAGGCTTGTTTTTCTAAGCTATATTCGTGGTTACTTAATAAAGAAAAAGGTTAATTAGAAAAAAAATAAAAGAAGGGCTTGACATGTTAAAATTAAAGGCTTAATATTTTTGCTCCTGATTTTTATTTAATTTTTCATGAAAGTTTTGAACAAGAACTTGCTAAAAAAATTTGAAGAAAATTTTAGAGAAAAACCAAACATAAAAGTTTTGTTTTTTTACATCGTGAATATTTAGTTTTATTAAGCTTAAAAATTATAAAAAATTTTTAAACTACAAGAAAGAAAAATAAAGGCGGTAGTTAGTGTTTTATTAGACTAACTCTCTTTATTTATTCTGGTCTTTAAGTCAGATTCTAAAGAGAAATTAAGTCCAGACAAATTCTCAAAACTTGAGAGTTTGATCCTGGCTCAGAACGAACGCTGGCGGTATGCTTAACACATGCAAGTCGAACGGGTTTGGGGGCAACTCCAAACTAGTGGCAAACGGGTGAGTAATGCAGAGGAACCTCCCTAACAGTAAGGAATAATTTTGGGAAACCAAAACTAATACCATATATTACCGACCTAGTCGGGAAAGATACGTCGCTGTTAGATGGGCCTCTGTCAGATTAGCTAGTTGGTGAGGTAAATGCTCACCAAGGCGATGATCTGTAGCTGGTCTGAGAGGATGATCAGCCACACTGGAACTGAGACACGGTCCAGACTCCTACGGGAGGCAGCAGTGGGGAATATTGGACAATGGGCGCAAGCCTGATCCAGCAATACCGCGTGAGTGATGAAGGTCTTCGGATTGTAAAGCTCTTTTAGTGGAGAAGATAATGACGGTATCCACAGAAAAAGCACCGGCAAACTTCGTGCCAGCAGCCGCGGTAATACGAAGGGTGCTAGCGTTGTTCGGAATCATTGGGCGTAAAGCGTACGTAGGCGGTTTAGTAAGTCGATTGTGAAATACCCGAGCTCAACTTGGGAATTGCAATCGAAACTGCTTTACTAGAGTTTAGTGGGGGATAGTGGAATTCCTAGTGTAGGGGTGAAATCCGTAGATATTAGGAGGAACATCAGTGGCGAAGGCGACTATCTACGCTAACACTGACGCTAAGGTACGAAAGCGTGGGGAGCAAACAGGATTAGATACCCTGGTAGTCCACGCAGTAAACGATGAGTGCTAGTTGTCGGGGTCTTAGACTTCGGTGGCGAAGCTAACGCGTTAAGCACTCCGCCTGGGGACTACGGTCGCAAGACTAAAACTCAAAGGAATTGACGGGGACCCGCACAAGCAGTGGATCATGTGGTTTAATTCGATGCTACACGAAAAACCTTACCAACCCTTGCATCTAGGTGACCGGTACAGAAATGTACCTTTGGAGCAATCCACATCTAAGACAGGTGTTGCATGGCTGTCGTCAGCTCGTGTCGTGAGATGTTAGGTTAAGTCCTTCAACGAGCGCAACCCTCATCCTTATTTGCCATCAGTTAAGCTGGGAACTATAAGGAAACTGCCTACGACAAGTAGGAGGAAGGTGGGGACGATGTCAAGTCATCATGGCCCTTATGGGTTGGGCTACACACATGATACAATGGTGGTTACAGCAGGAAGCCAAGGAGCAATCCGGAGCAAATCCTTAAAAGCCATCTCAGTTCAGATTGAGGGCTGCAACTCGCCCTCATGAAGTTGGAATTGCTAGTAATCGTGGATCAGCATGCCACGGTGAATACGTTCTCGGGTCTTGTACACACTGCCCGTCAAGCCATGGAAGCTGTTTCTACCTGAATAGGGTGAGCTAACCGCAAGGAGGTAGCCTTACACGGTAGGAGGAGTGACTGGGGTTAAGTCGTAACAAGGTAGCAGTAGGGGAACCTGCGGCTGGATTACCTCCTTAAAAAATATAAAAATTATCTTCGGGTAATTTTTTAAAATATAGCAAGTCAAATTGCTATAAACAATACAGACGAACCTAACTACCGTCTTTATTTTTCTTTCTTACAAATAAAACTAAACATATTCACTTACGCAAGCTAACATTGCGTAGGTGAGATTCACTTTAAAGTAATTCTCAAATTTTTCCTCCCAGATTCAATCTTCAATAAATCAATATAGATTTTTTCACAATACATTTTTAATTTTCTTGAAAAAGGCATCGCAATTTTTTCAATTAACTATCTTCAAAAATTCCGTAATTTAAAATTCAATGCTAAACTTTTTTGCTATCTGCTATGCATTAAATTTCCTAATGCAAAAAAGGTTTATTTAATTTTTTAGAATTTCTTTGCGGATAAATGTTTCATATTTTTTCGAAGAAAAGAACGAAGCGTTGATCAGCAAAAAAAATTCAAAAAAGACGATTTCTTGATTTTACTTTAACCCCCTCCCAAAATTTTCTTGCAGAAAATTTTACCCTCCCGCAAGGGGAGGGTGATTACACCGAGTTTGAGAAAAAGGAACCTGGTACTTTTTTTATCTCTGATTTTTTGTTAAATTAAGTTTATGGCGAAATAAGATTTTGAAGGGTAGGAATTATTTAATTCTTAGCCTCGAGTTAAATTTTTGAAATAGAATTTATATAAAATTTACAAATCCCCAATATTTAAAATTTTCTTAGCGATATGTTGAATTAGACTTTTTCCAACCGGAAGATGGATTGATAAATTATCATAATCTACTCGACATTTTTTTTCGTGATTTTCTAAATAATCATTTATTAGAAACTTATTATCATTTTTAAATTTTTTTATATTTTGATTAAAATTTTCTTCAGAATTTGCGGCAATGTAAGTCAAAGTTAATTTGGGCAAATCATTAGGAATGCTTCCTTAACCTTTCGTAGGAATGCTTCCATTACATTTCGGTCGCCCATCAAAATTATTTTCTTCAAATAATTG
>CAJBXX010000289.1 GCA_903959715.1 uncultured Alphaproteobacteria bacterium
CGATCTTGTTACAAAACAGTGAACTTGCCGCGCTGTAGCCAAAGGCGAAAGCGGGTGGTGGAGAAGGCAGGATTTGAACCTGCGAACGCTTACGCGGACAGATTTACAGTCTGTTGCCATTGACCACTCGGCCACCTCTCCTAATAAAGAAAATTCAAATAGTAGCTCTAAAAAATGGAGCGGGTGAAGGGAATCGAACCCTCACGGCCAGCTTGGAAGGCTGGAACTCTACCGTTGAGCTACACCCGCAAAATTTAGAAATACGATTTATTTAAAAAAATTGGCTTTTTCAAGCTCAAATTTTGAATTTAAGGTTTAATTATATTTTTGATTATTAAAAATGCTAGTGCATTTTTAATCGCGTTTTAAGCAATAATTTTTATGAAAATTTAAAAATTATTTCTCAAGTCCGTAAGCGTCATGCAAAACTCTAACCGCCAACTCGCCATATTCTTTGGCAATCAAAACCGAAATTTTTATTTCTGAAGTTGAAATTAATAGTAAATTTATACCTTTATCCGCCAAAGTTTTAAACATGGTGTGAGCAACTCCTGAGTGGCTAATCATGCCGACACCAATCACTGAAATTTTGGCAATATTGTCATCAATTTTTAATTCCGCAAATTTTACTTGATCTTTTATTGAATCGATTGCGTGTTTGGCACGCTCTAATTCGTCCTTACTGGTTGTAAAGGTGATATCAATAAATTTTCCATCGGCAGAAATATTTTGCACAATCATATCGATATTAACTTCTTGTTGTGCCAAGGCTCCGAATATTGTGGCAGAAAGACCGGGATGGTCAGGCATTTTCATTAAAGTTATACGCACATCGGTTTTGCTATAACTAATTCCTGTAATTAAACGACGCTCCATAATTTCCTCATTATTGTTTACTAAAATTGTTCCTGAATTTTCATTGACCTCGCCAAATGACGACAAAACTCGCACCCTCACATTGTGAGCCATAGCCATCGCCACCGAACGAGTTTGCAAAACTTTTGAACCGCTATAAGCCATTTCAAGCATTTCTTCGTAGGTTACTTTTTTTAATCTGCGAGCTTTATCGGTAATGCGTGGGTCGGTGGTATAAACACCGTCAACATCGGTATAAATATCGCATAAATCGGCATTAACCGCGGCCGCGATTGCAACGGCAGAAGTATCGGAACCCCCTCTTCCCAAAGTGCTTACTCTTTTGGTTTTTTCACAAATTCCCTGAAATCCAGCAATGACAACCACATCATAATCATCGAGACTTTTTAACAAATATTCGCCATCAATTTCATCGATTCGAGCTTTGCTGTGGACTTCATCGGTTTTGATTGGCACTTGCCAACCCAAGAAAGAACGAGCTTTATAACCCATCGATTGCAATTCAAGAGCGAGTAATCCGCATGTGATTTGCTCTCCCGTCGAAACAATTGAATCATACTCTATCAAAGCTTCATTTTTTATAAGATTAGAAACCTGATTACAATAATCGACCAACTGATTAGTAACGCCGGACATCGCCGAAACGACTACTATCACTTTATTTTTTTTATCAAGCTCAAGCTTGACTTTTTTGGAAACATTTTTGATGCGATTTATATCGCCAACAGAAGTGCCTCCAAATTTTTGAACTATCAACATAAATAATCGGAAAGTAAAAATTAATTTTTGTTAAAATTCTAAAAAAATTCTAACAAAAAAACAACAAAATAAATTTATCTCAAAGATTTTAAAGAGAGGTTGATTTATGTTTTATGATTTTTTATTATAAGTTATTCATAATTTTAACTAATCAAATTTATATTTATCATGAAGATGTTTCGTAGATTAGCAAAAAATGTTTTTTTTAAAATCGTTTTGGCGATTGTTGGATTAAGCTTTGTTTTATTTGGAATTAGCGGTTTTATCGCAGGAATACCAAACTCATGGGTTTTAAAAATTGGTACTGAAAAATTTAGCGTTAGTTCTTTTGAAAAAGCCCTAGAATTAGATCGCAAAATAATCAGATCGGTCAAGGGTTCATCGGCAGAAATTGAAAATTATTTATATTCCGAAAAATTTAAATCCGATGTTGCCAATCGCTTAATAAGAAAAATTTTAATTCAAAAAATTAGTGGTGAAATTGGCGCCTTCGGAAGCAAAAAATTAATTTTAAAAACCGTCGCTGAAGATAAAAACTTCCAAGATGAAAATGGTAAATTTGACCATCAAAAATTTAGCAATTTCTTAAAAAATAATGGTCTCGATGAGGCTCGTTATGTTCAAGAAGTAAGCAATGAAGTCTCGGCTGAAATGATAGTCCAAAGCCTCGCAATCGCCTCACCGGTTAACTTTAAAAATGCTCTCGAGCTTGAAGAATTTAACCAAGAAAAACGCGTCGCCAATGTAATCAAGGTTCACAAAGATAATGTTCGCGGAATTCAATCTCCAAATGATGAAGAAATTGCTAAATTTCTTAGCGAAAATAAAGCTCTTTATAAAACCAAGGAATTGCGTCAAGTTTCATATTTTGAAATCGATCCGAAAGCCTTGGAATCTTCTGCAACAATTGCTCCCGAAGAGGCAAAAAAATATTACGATAGCAATCCAACTTTATTTACAATTGAAGAAAACAAAGATTTTTATCACATGATTTTTGAAAAAAAAGAGCAAGCTCAAGAGTTTTATCAAAAACTTACTTCGGCCCTCGACCCTTCAAAATCAAATATCAAAGAACAATTTGTTAAAATTGCCAAAAATTCTTTCAAAAAAAATCTTACAGATATTTCTCTTGAAAAAATTACTAAAAACGCCCTGCCCCAAGAAATTTCAAGCATAATTTCTGGCTTAGCCCTTAATCAATTGAGCGAAGTTGTTGAAAGCAAATTAGGTTTTCATGTATTTTTACTCAACAATATCAACGCTTCAAAGCAAATCGCTTTCGATGAAATTAAAGGCAAAATAAATGAAAAATTAATCGCCGAAAAAAAGGATAAAATTTTACAAGATTCAATTGCAAAAATTAACGAATCCTTAATGGTTGCCAAATCTTTAAAAGAAGTTGCCACCAAATTTAACTTGAAAATAACAAGCATTTTTTCGCCATTCAATATCGAAGGTCGCAATGAAAATAATGTCGAAATCGGCGAAATAAATTCATTGAGTGATTTTACAAAAAATGCCTTTGGTCTCAAGCAAAATCAGCCTTCAAAAATTTTCTCAAACGAAAAAAATGGCAAATATTATGCCTTAGAAGTTGAAAAAATTGTCGCGAGTCGTGATCCAGAATTATCCGAAATTAAATCAAAAATTATTGGCGATTTAATCAATCAAAAAAAACAATCTGAGCTTAACAAACTAGCTCAACAAATCCAAAAAGAAATTCGTGAAAATCCTAAACAAGCCTTGTCAATAGCTGGCAAACGCGGTCTCGCGGTTGAGCGCAAAAAAGTTTTCCCAAGAATTTTTTACATCGATTTAGGATCTTCAAAAATGCCTTATAAAAATCAATTTTCCGAAGAGCTTTTTGCTGTTAATGTTGGCGAAGCAACCAAGGCAATCGCGATTTCTAAGGATGAATACTTCATTGGCGTTGTCGTTGAAAATCAAAAAACCAAACTTAGTCCCGAAGAAAATGTTCAAGCCAAGAAAAAAGCGGTTGAACTTTTCGCCAATGATATAATGTTTGAATATAACGAATATTTGCAAAAAAAATATCCAATCAAAATTAATGAGAAATTTTTTGGAAAAAAATCATAGCTTTAATTAAAAAATGTCACTAAATTTCACTCAAGAAGAGTTTTTAAATAATAAAAAAAAATTTAAAGCCACGGTTTTATATAAAAAAATTTCTACCGACACTTTAACCGCGGTATCCTCTCATATCAAGCTTTCTAAGCATTTTAATAACTATAATTTTTTACTTGAATCCGCAGAAAATGGCAATAATAAAGGGCGATTTTCAGTGATCGGAATCAATCCTGATAAAATTTGGAAATGCTTAAAAAAATCTTCATTTATTAATGAAGATTTTACAAACTCACCCCAAAATTTTATTGAGCAAAGCGGAAATGTTTTAAATAATTTTCGTAAATTTGCCAATGATTGTAAAATAGATTGGAGCCATTTAAATTATTCGTCAAATCAACTCCCATCAATTTGTGCCGGCATATTTGGTTATATGGGTTATGATATGATGCGTTTGATGGAAAACATGCCCGATTTAAATTTGCATGATGAATTAAATATCGCCGATAGCATTTTTATTCGTCCGCAAATTTTAATAGTTTTTGATAGTTTTTTTGATTGTGCTTTGATATGTGCGCCGCTTTATCCAGAAAGCATCGACGACTATAATTTTCTTCATGCAAAAATTCAAAAAACTCATGAAATTTTACAAGAACCCTTGATGGAAAACAAAATCAAAAATATTAATTTTGATGAAAATTTTCACAGCAATTTTAGTGAAGAAAAATATTGTCAAATCGTTGAGAAATCAAAAGAATACATAATCGCCGGCGATATTTTCCAAATATTACCATCACAAAGATTTAACGCAAATTTTGACAAAAATCTTGATCCGTTCTTTTTTTATCGCTCCCTTCGCACCGTAAACCCCTCGCCTTTTTTATTTTTTTTAAAATTTGATGATTTTGTTTTGACGGGTTCAAGCCCGGAGATTATGGTTTCGCTTAAAAATAAAATTGTCACCATCCGCCCATTAGCAGGAACTCGTAAAAGAGGCGTGTCACCAGATGAAGATAAAAAAATTTCTCAAGAACTTCTCGCTGACGAAAAAGAAATAGCCGAACATTTAATGCTAATCGATCTCGGTCGCCACGATGTTGGCTCAATTTCCAAACCTAATTCGGTTCAAGTTTCCAAAAAAATGATAGTCGAATATTATTCCCATGTTATGCATTTATCTTCAACAGTTGAAGGTGAAATTCGCGATGAATTTGATGCGGTCGACGCTCTGATTGCCGGCTTTCCAGCTGGCACCGTTAGTGGTGCTCCAAAAATTCGCGCCATGGAAATTATTGAAGAAATTGAAAATGTTCGTCGTAGTTTTTATGCGGGCTGTGTTGGATATTTTGCCAGCAATTCCGACATGGAAACCTGCATAACTCTGCGTTCCGCATTAATAAAAGATGAAAAAATTTATCTACAAACCGGAGCTGGAGTGGTTTTTGATTCTAATCCAAAATCAGAATATCAAGAATGTCTTAACAAGGCTCAAGCCTTGGTTCGAGCCTATTTAAATATCAAAAATTTTCAATTATAATTTATCCAAGAAGCGTCTTTTATCAAACTAAATTCATCAAATAATCGCAACGAATATTTTTAGCAAAAATCCAAAAGATAAAATTCATCGCGTTTTTGTGCTCACTCGATGCTTTGTTTTTATTGTTTAAAAACAGCTTTGGAATTGTATATGCACAACACGCTTTCAGAAAGTCTTAAAGTAAATTGTCGAGCAACCATCGGAATAACAACATAGCGGTCTCTAATCGTGTAAGATAATGGTGTTTCATTGCCATTTAAATCAACAGCGCTAATTGTTGGAATCACTAGATTATCATTAGCAAATTGGAAATGCGTTTCATTGCCATCATCATAAACTTTTAACGGCATAATGTTATCGGATTCACCAGAAAATCTATAATCAAAATTTAGATTTGCATTTTCAGGATTTCTATCAATCATGCCCGGAAGACCCTCGTCAACCCTTGCCTTAGGTATTGGGGTATGAATAACGCCTGTTAAATCTCCGCTGGATATCGGATTCGTCGAAGCATTTTTTTCTTTTCTTGGGCGCGCCGCCACATTTGGGACTGCGAGCTGTGGGGGAATTGGCAAAGGTTGTCCAATTTGTGGATAGAAAAAACGAACGGTATAAACCAAATCCTCGTCGGCCTTGCCAGTAAATTCATCAGAACGAATGTCAAAATGATAAATTCTTCTATTGGTTATTATGGTCATATTGGTATGAGCCGCAATTTCAAGCGGACGAATAAAAAGCCTTTTGCCAGCTGGAGTTAAACGCCAAGCAAATGCCTCGCCAACCGAAATCATTTCGATTTCTTCATCTTCGGAAAATTCAATAAAAGATTGATAATTATAATAAAATTTTAATTCATAAACTTCGTTAGGATTGTAAACCAAAGTTCTAATTCTTGAGTCGGTGGTGATTGGAGTTTGAGCATTGCAAGGAATTGCAATCAATAAAAATAAAATGACATTTATAAATATTTTTATCATGAATAGCGATTTTGATATTTTCATAAACTAGTTAGAAATGATCTCCTCCGCAATATCAAGTTTTCTGACTTGAAATCCTAGCGGATTTATTAAGCGCTCTTCCATTGATAAACTTAGAGATGGAGCAAAATAAAATGCCATATATAAAATTTCATTTTTTGTTAAATCTGCACTTCCTGGAATTTTGATTTCGCTGGTGATTCGAACTTCTATGTTAGCTTCGTCTTTAAACATAAGAGATCTGATTTTAGTTGTGATTGTTGAATCGCCCCCCAAAATCGCAGGGTTAATTCTTTTTTTATAAGCCGCATAAATTGCCGGCGGTGACAATAAGCGGACAATTTCGTTATCTTGTTTGTAAGTCTTTGGATTATATGCAATTGAAGATTGAATATATTTATTAATAAAATATCTTTTCATCATTTCATTGGCGGTGTAATTTTCTGAATTCGGTTGCTCAACAATCGTTGCAACTCCAGTTTTTTCGTCAATCTCTATCACATAAGGCTCTAGGGACTTAGATGACATCATGGTTTTCACGAACATAACCGCCGAGGCTACCGCAATGATTGCCATCGTTGTAAAAAGCAATAAAACATTGCGTTGAACAACGACTATTTGATAGCGATTTGAATACCAACTTTTTATTTTTATTTTTTTACTTTCTTTATCAGACATTGAAATTAAAATTATCTAAAAAAATCACATTTATTTTTATAATTTAAAAGCTAAAGAAATTGATTAATATTTCAAGCTAACAATTAAAGTTTAAAGAAAAAAAATTTAAAAAAACTAAAATGAATATTACAAATAACGATAAAATCCCATTTTCTCAAAAATTAGAACAACTTAATTGGCTATTAATTTCCTTGCTAACTACTTTAGCTTTTATTGGGTTTATTATGCTTTACTCGGCCGCTGGCGGGTCATTCAGACCATGGCTTATTCGTCAACTTGGATTTTTTTGTTTGTTTTTTCCATTGATGATTTTTATCGCGGTTACGGATATAAAAATTTGGTTCAAAGCATCTTATTTATTCTACGCAATCGCTTTGATAATGGTTATAATGGTTGATGTCATGGAGCAAATGAGCCACAACGCCATGGGCGCCACTCGTTGGTTTAGAATTGGTTCAATTAAAATTCAACCTTCGGAATTGATGAAAGTTTGCACGGTTTTTGCTTTGGCACGATATTTTTATAGCATCGAAGCTGAAAATATTGGTCGCTTCAAATTTATTATTACGCCATTGTTAATGATTTTCGTGCCCGTAGGTTTTATTTTTCATCAACCAGATTTAGGAACGGCATCAATACTCGCGATGGTTGGGGTTGTAGTGCTTTTTATGGCAGGAGTTAAGATGTGGAAATTTGTTTCCGCTGGGGTTATCGCCTTAATTACCGTTCCTTTTGCATGGCATTTTTTACTTCATGATTATCAAAAACAAAGAATTTTTACTTTTCTCGACCCTACTCATGACCCACTCGGAAGTGGCTATAACATTATTCAATCAAAAATTGCCGTTGGTTCGGGCGGAGTTTTTGGCAAAGGCTTTTTAGGCGGAACTCAAGGACAACTTGATTTCTTGCCAGAAAAACAAACTGATTTTATTTTTACAATGCTAAGTGAAGAACTTGGATTTGTGGGCGGAGTTTTTTCAATTTTTATTTATTGTGCCATAATCGCCATTTGCATCAATATTGCGATGAAAACAAAGCATCAATTCGGTAGACTTTTTGTGATTGGTATAGTAAATATTTTTTTCATTCACATGTTCATCAATATTGGCATGGTGATGGGATTATTGCCAGTCGTTGGAGCCCCCCTGCCCTTCATATCATATGGCGGAACCATAATGGGCTCAATGATGATAGGCTTTGGTATGGTTTTAAATATTGATTTAAATCGCGGAGTCGATCTTCGATCGTAAATTTATTTGCGAATTTGATGGCGGACGGAGAGGGATTTGAACCCTCGATAGAGTTTTTGACCCTATACACACTTTCCAGGCGTGCGCCTTCAACCACTCGGCCACCCATCCATTTCAAACTCTTGAAAAATCATATTTATTTTTATTAATAAAGGCAATTTATTTTTATTAAATTGCTTCGATTGCCTTGGCTATTTCAACAAATTTAAAATCATAATCATTTTCTATCGCCTTATGTGGCGCAACTTTTTGCGAGGACAACAATAATTCCTCGCCCATTTTTCCAAATAAAATTTTAACTAAAAATTTTGGCATATGAAAAAAACATGGACGCGAAAATTTTTTCGCTAATATTTGTGAAAATTCACGATTGGTGCAAGGGCTTGGAGACGCTAAATTAATAGCTCCACGCAAAGAATTATTATTCACAATTAAATTAAAAATTCCCATTACATCATCGAGATGAATCCAGCTCATAATTTGCCTGCCATCACCAATATTTCCGCCAAAACCAAATTTAAAAGGCATCGAAAGTTTTTTGATGATACCTCCCCCCTCGCCAACAACCACCGAGGTTCTAAGCAAAACAATTCGAGTTTTATTTTGTGCATTTAAAACAATTTCTTCCCAATCTTTACATAATTTTTGTGAAAATAAATTTTGTTTAGTTGGTTGCGAATTTTCACTAAAAATTATTGAATTTGATGTTCCATAAAATCCAATTGCCGAACCGCTAATGAAAAGCTTCGGCGGATTTTGAGTATCGATGATTTTTTGTGTAATTTTTTGTGTAATTTTTATACGACTTTGATAAATTTCTTCACGATTTTTTGCGGTCCAATATACTGAAATCGGCGCTCCCGCAAGATTTATCACCACATCATAATCAAAATTTTCTTCATCTAAATCATTGATATATTTTAAATTTTTATCACTCGAAATTTTATTTTTTTGACGAGTTAATGCAACGATTCGATGCCCGTCTTGTAAGAGCTCTCGACATAATCTTGAACCAATAAAACCAGTCGCTCCCGTTATTAAAAATTTGCAATTTTTTTGTAGAAGTTTAATCATAAATTTGTGAGTTTTTAGAACATTTTTAACTTTTTAAAAAATATGCGCAATTTAATTTTTATTTTAGGCGATCAACTTTCTTTGAATATTTCTTCGCTTCAAGATTTTGATAAAAACCACGATGCCATATTGATGGCAGAGGTTTGGGATGAAGCAAAATATGCTCCACATCATCAAAAAAAATTGGTTTTAATTTTTTCGGCGATGCGACAATTCAAAAATTATTTAGCAGAAAATGGTTATAAAATTTTTTACACCAAACTCGATGACAAAAATAATCAACGCAGTTTTGATGGCGAACTTTTAAAATTTTGTCATCAATTAAATCCACAAAAAATAATTTTAACCGAACCTTCCGAATATAGAGTTTTGAAGCTTTTTAACGATTTTCAACAAAAAAATAATTTTACCGTTGAGATTCGCAATGACGAACGCTTCATTTGTTCTCATCATGAATTTGCAAGCTTCGTTAAAGATAAAAAAACATTATTGCTCGAAAATTTTTATCATCAAATGCGAAAAAAAACTAAAATTTTGATGGAAGAATTGCCAAAAAAACCTCGAGCAAAATCGGCTTCTACGCCAGAATTAAAGCCTATCGGAGGCAAATGGAATTATGATAAAGAAAATCGCCAAACTATGCCCGCCGATATTCATCCGCCAAAAATTTTACAATTAAAAATTTCGCAAATCACTTTGGAAGTTATCGAAATGGTGAAAAAAAATTTTCCAAATAATTTTGGCGAAATTGATAATTTTAACTTTGCTACAAACGCTCTGGAAGCCAATTTACACTTTGTGGATTTTTTACAAAATCGTCTAAAAAATTTTGGAAATTATCAAGATGCGATGCGAGAAGATGTTGATTTTGGTTTTCATAGCATCATCTCGATGTATATAAATATTGGCTTGCTCGATGCTTTGACTTGCGCCAAAAAAGTTGAAGAAGAATATTTTAAAGGCAATTGCGACTTGGCGAGTGCCGAAGGATTTATTCGTCAAATCATTGGCTGGCGCGAGTATATTCGCGGTATTTATTGGCATTTTATGCCAGCCTATCGCGAGTTAAATTATTTTAATCATCAACGAAAATTGCCAGATTTTTATTGGGATGAAAATAAAACTAAAATGAATTGTTTAAAAATCGCCATTAAACAAACACGCGAAAACGCCTACAGCCACCACATTCAAAGATTGATGATAACGGGCAATTTTGCCTTGCTTGCCGAAATAAATCCCGACGAAATTGATGCGTGGTATTTAGGAGTTTATGCCGATGCTTTTGAATGGGTTGAGATGCCAAATACCCGTGGAATGGCGATTTATGCCGATGGCGGAATTGTCGCCTCAAAGCCTTACTGCTCTAGCGGAAATTATATTAACAAAATGTCGAATTTTTGTAAAAATTGTTATTTCGATGTCAAAAAAACCACCAACGAAAATTCGCTTGTCAAAAATGCTTGTCCATTTAATTTTTTATATTGGAATTTTTTAATTAAAAATGAAAAATTACTCAAAAATAACGGGCGACTTTTTTATCCTTACGCTAATTTAAAACGCAAATCCGCACAAGAAATTTTAGCGATAAAAAAATCAGCACAAGAATTTTTCAATGAAATAAAAATTTAACATGTTAAATCAACAACAACTCGAACTTTATTCACGCAATATTTTAATTAAAGAAATTGGCGAAATTGGTCAGCAAAAATTATTGCAAAGCAAAATTTTAGTCATTGGCGCCGGAGGACTTGGCTCTTCGTTGCTACAATATCTTGCTTGTGCTGGCATTGGCTCACTTGGAGTTATCGATAATGACAAAGTTGAATTATCCAATTTGCAACGGCAAATAATTCATGATTTTTCCAAAATAAATCTTCGTAAAGTCGATAGCGCTGAAGAAAAATTGCTTAAATTAAATCCCGCTTTAAATCTGCAAACTTACTCGATTCGTGCCAATTATCAAAATTTAACCGAAATCGTTAAAGATTATGAAATTGTAATCGATGCCACCGATAATTTTCCAACTCGCTTTGTTATTAATCAAGTGTGCTTTGAACAAAAAAAACCTTTGGTTTTTGGAGCCGTGAAGGGCTTTCAAGGACAATTGAGCATCTTTAAAGCTTACGAAAATAATCAACCTTGTTACGCTTGTTTTAATTCAAATATTGTTGATGAAAAATTTGAATTGCCATTAAGCGAAAAAGGAATTTTAGGTGCGGTGGCGGGCAGTTTTGGAGCCATGCAAGCACTTTACGCAATTAAGGAAATTTTACAAATTGGCGAAAATATTTGTGGCAAAATTTTAATTTTTGATTTCCTAAAAAATGATTTTCGCAAAAGCATTTTAAGAAAAAATCCACATTGCAAAATTTGTAAATAAATTTTTATTTATTTTATTGAATTGATTCCTCGATAATTTCCGCTTCATACATTTTTTGATAAAAACCATTTTTTAAAATAAGTTCTTGATGCGTCCCCGACTCAACAATTTCGCCATCTTTGACAAAAATAATTTTATCGGCATTAATGATTGAAGATAATTTGTGGGCAACGGTAATGATGGTTTTATTGCGAGCAAAATCAAGCATTGTTTGATTGATATTTTTTTCATTTTCATTATCGAGAGCCGAGGTCGCTTCGTCAAGAAGTAAAATCGGCGAATCCTTGATAATAGCCCGCGCAATCGCTATTCTTTGCCTTTCTCCGCCCGATAATTTTATACCTTTTTCACCGACAAAATTATGAATTCCTTGCGGTAATTTTTTTATAAAATGTAAAGCCGAATTTTCTTCGATTACACGCTCGACAGCTTCTTGAGTAATTGATTTATTGACATAAGCGATATTTTCGAAAATTGTTCCCGAAAAAATAAAACAATCTTGCGAAATATAAGAAAAATTTTTACGCAAATCATTAAAAGATAAATTGCGAATATCTTGAGAATTTAACGAAATTGAGCCATTATCGACATCATAAAATCTTAATAATAATTGTAAAATTGTGCTTTTACCAGAACCGCTGGATCCAACAATGGCAATCTTTTCGCCTTGTTTTATTTCTAAATTAAAATTTTTTAAAACATTAAAATCTTTGCGACTTGGATAAGAAAAATTCACTTCGTTAAATTTTATATCAATGATTTGAGTATCGATAAATTTTTCATAATCAATTTTTTCTTTAACGGGAGATTTAATTTCAAGCAATTCAAAAATTCTCTCCGCCGATGCCGAAGCACTTTGTAATTGACCAGAAATTTGACTTAGAGAGACAAGCGATGTCGCTGAAATTATTGAATAAAAAATAAAAGATGATAAATCGCCAGAAGTTATTTTGTTGTTTAAAACATCTTGGCTTCCGATTAAAATAACCACGGCGATCGAACCAAATGCCAAGCAGATAACCATGGCAACCATCAATGATTTTATGCGAATTTTTTCAAGAGCAATTTTCAAAGAATTATCAACAAAATTTTTAAAATTATGAGCCTCTTTATCTTCGCATAAATAGGATTGTATTGTTTTTATTCCGCTTACAGACTCTTCAATGTGAGCCGAAACCGCTGATAAGGAATTTTGTGATTGATGCGATAAATTTTTAATCAATCGCCCTAAAACAAAAATTGGCATTATGGCGATAAAAATCAACAAAAACGAAATAATGCTAAGCTTTGGACTCGTAAGAAATAAAAAGCACATTCCGCCTAAAAATAAAATCAAATTTCTCAATAAAAAAGAAATGGTATTGCTTAAAACATTGTAAAGAATTGTGGTATCAACCGAAAGTCGTGAAACCACATCGGCGGTTTTGGTAATTTCAAAAAATTCGGCGGAAACGCGAATTATGTGGTTATATACATTTTTGCGTAAATCGGCGATAACTTTTTCGGAGGCGGAGTTGATTAAGTAAGACCGGTAATAGCCCGCAACCGACATAATTCCAACCGCTAAAATAAAAATTATCAATATTAAATTTAACGAAAATTGATCGTGACGAGCAAAGCCAAGATCGATTAAATATTTTATTGCTTTACCAAAAAATAACACCATTAGAGCTGTTATCAAAAGGGCAAAGAGAGCAAAAAGGACTTCTTTTTTGTAAGGTTTAAAATATGGAATTAATGATAATAATTTGCGAATAGAGCGGGTTTTTTTTGAGATATTTTTAGATGATTTGGACATGTTTTTTTAAAAAATTATTCATTTTTTAAACTTAAGTGAGAACTATCACAAAACATGCCATTTTTACTGTGCTTACAACCGCAAAAAAAGACAGTTTTATTTTCTTCGGCAACATAAGAAATTGATTTCATAACACTCGATCCGTCAGCGTTTTTGTAAGCCTTGTGGGCACCGTCGCAAAAAGGTTGTTTGGCGGATAAACCGCAAGAGCACCACGAATATTTTTTACCGGCCTCAACTTCGATTTTATAAGGATTTTTTTGAGAAATTTTTGGTAAAATATTGGTCATGATTAGGATATAATTTTGTTTAGATCTTCAATATCGCAAATATCGAAATTTAATTGTCGCATCTTTTCATAATATTGCAAATCTTTTAATAATTTAATTTCATTTTTAGTTGGCACTATCACGATGATTTTGTGGGAATTGTAATCGCTATTTTCGGAATTTATTGCACGATTTATAAGTTCGGAATATCTAGCATTTCCTAACAACATTAAATATCTTTTAAATTTTATATTAAAATTTTCTTCCGCCATTTTATCGTTTTTTGCTCGATTTGCAAAATATTCAAAAATGTAATTGGTTCCTTTAAAATCAAGGATAAAGAGCGTGTTGTTTTTTACAAAAGCTATTTCGCATAACATTAATTTAGATTTTTGTTCATCAAAATTTTCTGGCATGAAAAAATTTTTATTGATTAAAAAACCTTTATTTTTAATCGAATTAGCAATTTCTAATATTAAATTTTTTGCAATTTCGCTATTGGCGGGCTGAAATAATTCATGGAATTTGTAATCCTCTTTTTCTTTAATAACCTGACCCTGCATTGAATTAAATTTAGTTACAAAATCCGCAACATTTTGATTAACTTTTGAAATTAAATTTTGATTTTCTTTTGCTTCTTTTTTATAGGTATCGCTGATTTTTTCATATAGGTCTTTACCCAGATTCTTAGCGGTTTCATGAGTATCGTTAACGATATTTAAAATAGCATTTGTTATTTCGCTATGAACCGATTCGTAATCATTATTTTTTTGATTTAATATTTCATATTTTTTTTCAAATTCCGAACGCAATTCCATTTCTTTTTCCTTTTCTTGCCTAACTTTACCAACCTCAATTAAAAGTCCTTCCACCCTATCTTGATAGCCCTTTATCGAACTTAATAATTTTGCATCGAACGATCTTAGCTCAGTGGTTTGTGCATCAAGCTTAGCTCTCAAATCCTTGTTTTCTTTGTTTGAATTAATTCTAAAATGAGAATAGCGAA